>CADCPK010000324.1 GCA_902803215.1 uncultured Lachnospiraceae bacterium | reverse complement strand
TGGTTGATACACGGAGCATAAGCGATGATGAGTGACGGTCCCGGATAAGCCTCTGCCTCTGCGATAGCCTTAACAGCCTGATTGTAGTCAGCGCCCATAGCGATCTGAGCAACATATACATAGCCGTAGCTCATTGCGATCGAAGCCATATCTTTCTTCTTGACTTCCTTGCCGCCTGCTGCGAACTGAGCGATCGCGCCGGTCGGGGTAGCCTTGGAGGACTGTCCGCCTGTGTTGGAGTAAACCTCGGTATCAAATACCATGATGTTTACGTCTCTGCCGCTTGCAAGTACGTGGTCAACGCCGCCGAAGCCGATATCATATGCCCAGCCGTCGCCGCCGAATACCCACTGGGATTTCTTGGAAAGGAAATCCTTCTTTGCAAGGATCTCTTTTGCAGCATCGCATCCGCAAGCCTCAAGTGCAGCAACAAGTTTGTCTGTTGCGGTACCGTTGGTAGCGCCTACGCTGAAGGTATCGAGCCATTCCTGACCTGCAGCCTTAACATCTTCGTTCTTGCCGTTGGCAACGAGGTCTTCTACTTTTTCTTTCAGGCCGTCACGGACTGCCTTCTGAGCAAGGAACATACCATAGCCGAACTCAGCGTTGTCTTCGAACAGAGAGTTACACCATGCCGGTCCTTTGCCTTTCAGGTTCTTGGTGTACGGTGTGGACGGTGAAGAGTTGCCCCAGATGGAGGAGCATCCTGTAGCGTTGGCGATGAACATTCTGTCGCCGAACAGCTGAGTGATCAGCTTAGCATACGGGGTCTCACCGCAGCCTGCGCATGCGCCCGAGAACTCAAGGAGCGGTTTCTTGAACTGGCTGCCGATAACGGTGGTCTCTTTCTTCTTCGCGATGACTTCTTCCTTCTCCGGAAGCTTCACTGCGTAGTCAAAGAATTTCTGGGTTCCAAGGTTCTTCTCAAGTCCGTCCATAACAAGGGCTTTGTTGCCTTTCTTGCCTGGGCAGACGTTAGCGCAGGAGCCGCATCCTGTACAGTCAAGTACGGAAACAGTCATGCTGAACTTGTAATCCTTCATGCCGGTAAGAGGCAGAGTTACCATGCCTTCCGGTGCGTTTGCAGCTTCTTCCTCGGTAAGAGCTACCGGACGGATAACAGCGTGCGGGCAGACGAAGGAACATCTGTTACACTGGATACAGTTGTCTGCATTCCAGACCGGAACGTTGACTGCGATACCACGTTTTTCGTATGCAGCTGTTCCGACAGGTGTTGTACCGTCAACATAATCTACAAATGCGGATACAGGCAGAGTATTGCCTTCCTGAGCGTTGACCTTAGCCTGAATGTTGTTTACAAAGTTGATCGCTGCGGGATCGCCTTCGTCTGTATGAGCCATGAACAGGCCCTCATCCTCAGCGTCTTTCCAGCTCTCGGGTACCTGTACCTCATGAACCTGCTTAGCGCCTTCGTCGATAGCTGCCCAGTTCTTCTGAACAACATCGTCACCCTTACGGCCGTAGGTAGCCTTTGCAGCAGCCTTCATCAGCTCGATAGCCTGATCCTCCGGAATGATTCCGGTAAGCTTGAAGAATGCGGACTGAAGGATAGTGTTGATACGGGTCGGTCCCATGCCGGTTTCGATACCGATCTTTACACCGTCGATGGTGTAGAATTTGATGTTGTGGTTAGCGATGAATGCTTTAACCTGTCCCGGAAGGTGAGTCTCGAGAGCCTCTGCATCCCACGGGCAGTTGAGCAGGAATGTACCGCCGTCAACCAGCTCCTGAACCATGTTGTACTTGTTGATGTATGCCGGGTTGTGGCATGCAACAAAGTCAGCCTGGCGGATCAGGTAGGTCGATTTGATCGGTTTCTTGCCGAAACGAAGGTGAGACATGGTCACACCGCCGGATTTCTTGGAGTCATAATCAAAGTATGCCTGCGCGTACATATCGGTGTTGTCGCCGATGATCTTGATGGAGTTCTTGTTTGCACCGACGGTTCCGTCAGCACCAAGGCCCCAGAACTTGCAGTTGGTGGTTCCTTCCGGTGTGGTAACCAGCGGAGCACCTACTTCGAGGGAAAGACCGGTAACATCGTCCACGATACCTACGGTAAAGTGATCTTTGTCTGTGTTGTTGAATACAGCAACCATCTGAGCCGGTGTGGTATCCTTGGAGGAAAGTCCGTAGCGGCCTGCGTTGATGGTCACGCCGTCAAACTTGCTGCCCTTGAGAGCTGCAACAACGTCAAGATAGAGCGGCTCGCCGAGAGCACCCGGCTCTTTTGTTCTGTCGAGAACGTTGATAACTTTGACGGTCTCCGGAATGGCATCGATAAGAGCCTGTGCGCAGAACGGTCTGTACAGACGAACTTTGATGACGCCGACTTTCTGTCCTTTAGCTGCCAGATAGTCGATGGTCTCTTCGATCGTATCGTTTACAGAACCCATGGCGATGATAACGCTCTCTGCATCCGGTGCGCCGTAGTAGTTGAAAAGTTTGTAATCTGTGCCGATCTTCTCGTTGACTTTGTCCATGTATTCCTGAACGATAGCCGGAAGAGCGTCATAGTAGGAGTTGCATGCTTCTCTTGCCTGGAAGAAGATGTCGCCGTTCTGAGCGGAACCTCTCTGTACAGGATGGTTCGGGTTTAGAGCATTGTCACGGAAAGCCTGGATAGCATCCATGTCTGCCATATCTTTCAGATCTTCGTAATCCCATGTCTCGATCTTCTGGATCTCGTGAGAAGTACGGAAACCGTCGAAGAAGTTAATGAAAGGAATTTTGCCTTTGATGGCTGCCAGATGAGCAACCGGGGTAAGGTCCATAACTTCCTGGACAGATGATTCACAGAGCATTGCACATCCGGTCTGACGACATGCCATAACGTCGGAATGATCACCGAAAATGGAGAGTGCATGGGAAGCTACGCAGCGTGCGGATACGTTGATGACGCCCGGAAGCAGCTCGCCTGCGATCTTGTAAAGGTTCGGGATCATAAGAAGAAGACCCTGAGATGCGGTGAAAGTTGTAGTCAGAGCGCCTGCAGCCAGAGATCCGTGAACAGCACCTGCAGCACCTGCTTCGGACTGCATTTCTGTGATCTGGACTTCCTGACCGAAGATGTTCTTTCTGCCCTGTGTCGCCCATTCATCTGCGGCTTCTGCCATGACAGATGACGGAGTGATCGGGTAGATGGCTGCTACATCCGAATATGCATATGATGCATGAGCGGCTGCATGGTTGCCATCCATGGTTTTCATCTTTCTTGCCATAGTTTCATTTCCTCCTTAAAGGTTGGTTAATAAGTTATTTTTTTGTGTTTCCAGACATAAAAACTGTCTAAAAGTCCATCCATGATTATAACATAAACTTTTCGATATATGCAATGCTATTGTCCGGTTTTCCTGAAAAAAACAAAAACGGCCTTTATTCTGACGGAAAAAAGGCCGTTTGTTTTACGTTTATTCTCCTGCGAGGATCTGTGCCAGTGATTTTCTTTCCAGCAGTGCAAAGAATTCCTGCTGGATCTCAGCCAGCTCTTTGTGCACAAGACACGGTCCTCCGTTGGGGCCGTTCCTTTCACATTGTTTTTCGGGATTCAGGCAATCGATCACGAACATGTTCGGATCAATGGCATTGTAAACCTTCAGAAGTGTCAGTTCACTCGCGGGGATCTTAATCGTATATCCGCCCTGCACTCCGCGATGACCTTTGACAATGCCCGCCTCCTGCAGCTTCTTCAGAATCTTATACGCAAACGGGACGGTTATGTTCTCCTGTCTGCAGATTTCCGGCACACTCAGCTTCTCTCCTCCCCCAAGTGCTCTGACCACACGTACGGCATAGTCGCATTCTTTGGTGATAAACATACAATTACCGTTCTCCTCTCATAAACCGTGAATGTTACTGTGATATTATATTTGATGTTTGTTCTTTTAGCAATTCCATTTTGAGCAATTGACAAATCTGTCACGAAAGATCACAGACTTTTCCTATCTCATCGGCTATCTCGTCGAGATTTTTTCCGTCGGTTCGCACCGTTATATCGGCAGCTCGCTCATAAACGGGCAGTCTGTCCGCGAGAAGCTTCCTTATATATTCCACATTCATGTTTCCTTCCAGAAGCGGTCTGTGATGTTTGTGCCGTACCCGTTCAAAGATCGTTTCCGCTTCTGCCGAGAGATAAACGATAATGCCCATGCTTTTCATCAGCTCTACGTTTTCGGGGTTCATCGGCACTCCGCCTCCGCAGGATACGACAAGGTTCTTTTTGTCCGCCAGGGTTCGAAGAAGCTCCGTCTCCATCCTCCTGAATTCTTTTTCCCCCTTCGTCGCGAAGATCCGCGAGATCGTCATTCCGGTATCCGACTCGATCTGCCTGTCCATCTCCAGATATTCCGGTCCGTACTTTTTGCTGAGCGTCATGGCCACAGTACTTTTTCCCGCTCCCATAAAGCCGATCAAGAAGATATGTCTGCAGTCCAATGCTGTCACCTCCCACTGCCACGTGCGCAAATCCTGCGCGAATTATAGCAGTGAACAGCCTTTTTGTAAAGAAGAGGTTGCAAATTTTCCTGATTTATGTACAATAAAGGCGGATTGAAAAAAATGTTTCTGTTCCGGTCCTTCCGGAACAGCTGCAAAATACTTTATCAGAGGAGTGCCATATGATTTCAGCCAACAACGTAACACTGCGCGTAGGCAAAAAAGCGCTATTTGAGGATGTCAATATCAAGTTCACCGAGGGGAACTGCTACGGTCTCATCGGTGCAAACGGTGCCGGAAAATCCACATTTCTCCGTATTCTTTCCGGTCAGCTGGAGCCGACAAAAGGTGATGTGGTGATTACCCCCGGACAGCGTCTTTCTTTCCTGCAGCAGGACCATTTTAAATACGATCAGTATCCGGTGCTCGATACGGTCATCATGGGAAATCCGCGTCTGTACGAGATCATGAAGGAAAAAGAGGCGATCTATGCCAAAGAAGACTTTACGGATGAGGATGGAATTAAGGCCAGTGAGCTCGAGTGGGAATTTGCCGAGATGAACGGCTGGGAGGCCGAGTCCGACGCGGCGACGCTGCTCAACGGTCTGGGCATCGAGACCGATCTTCATTACACGCAGATGGCCGATCTTACCGGCAGCCAGAAGGTCAAGGTTCTTCTTGCACAGGCACTCTTCGGAAATCCCGATATCCTGCTTCTCGACGAGCCGACCAACCATCTTGACCTGCCGGCGATCGAGTGGCTCGAGGAGTTTCTGATCAACTTTGAAAATACCGTCATCGTTGTCTCGCACGACCGTTATTTCCTGAACAAGGTCTGTACACAGACGGCGGATATCGACTACGGCAAGATCAGGCTCTATGCGGGCAACTATGATTTCTGGTACGAGTCCAGCCAGCTCCTCATCAAGCAGATGAAGGAAGCTAACAAGAAGAAAGAAGAAAAGATCAAAGAGCTGCAGGAGTTCATCTCCCGTTTCAGCGCCAACGCTTCAAAATCCAAACAGGCTACATCACGTAAGAGAGCTCTGGAAAAGATTCAGCTTGACGAGATGAAACCTTCAAGCCGTAAATATCCGTACATCGATTTTCGTCCCAACCGCGAGATCGGAAACGAAGTTCTCATGGTCACGGAGCTTTCCAAAACCGTAGATGGCGTGAAGCTGCTCGACAACATCAGCTTTACTCTCGGCCACAATGATAAAGTGGCTTTCGTGGGCTCCAACGAGCAGGCGATCACCGCCTTCTTTAAGATTTTGATGGAAGAAGATGAGCCGGATTCCGGCAACTATAAATGGGGCGTAACCACAAGCCGCGCTTACTTCCCCAAGGACAACAGCGCCGAGTTTGACAACGACCTCACTATCACCGACTGGCTGACCCAGTATTCCGAAAGCAAGGACGCCACCTATGGCCGCGGCTTCCTCGGACGTATGCTCTTCCCCGGCGAAGACGGCATCAAGCGCGTCAAAGTCCTCTCGGGAGGCGAAAAAGTCCGCTGCATGCTTTCCAAAATGATGATCTCCGGCGCCAACATCCTTATCCTGGACGAACCGACCAACCATCTGGATATGGAATCGATCACCGCCCTCAACAACGCACTGATCAAGTTCCCGGGCGTGATCCTCTTCACCTCCCACGATCATCAGTTTGTACAGACTACGGCCAACCGTATTATGGAGATCCTGCCGAACGGCACGCTTGTTGATAAGATTACGACTTACGATGAGTATCTCGCAAGCGATATTATGGCTAAAAAGCGCCACGTATATAATGTGAGCGAGGCGGACGCTGAAGACAACTAAACCCACACCCCTCCCTCCCCGGGCACGCTTTTGGCGCCTGAGTAATTGGGGACGTATCTCAGTGACTTATTTTTGTAAGCAAAAATCAGTCACTGAGATACGTCCCCAATTACTCATTGAGTGTTTCACACCAGCGCGAACCCCAGCGCACTCGCCGTCATCATAATAATCCCGGCCAGGAGCACACCTAGCATAACCGCCGCAACTGTCTGTTTAAAATCCATATCGAGAATACTTGCTGCCAGCGTGCCTGTCCAGGCGCCGGTTCCCGGAAGCGGGATTCCTACAAACAGCATCAGCGCCACAAACAGCCCGCGCCCCGCTTTAGCCGTAAGCTTCTTACCGCCCTTCTCTCCTTTTTCCAGACAAAATGTAAAGAACTTTCCGATGACCGGCTTGTCTTTGCCCCATTCGAGCACTTTTCTCGCGAACAGATAAATAAAAGGTACCGGAACCATGTTTCCGATAATACATACGATGTAAGAAGGGATGATCGGCAGTTCCCAGAACTGTGAGAAAGGGATCGCCCCTCTAAGTTCAATAAGCGGAACCATCGAGATGAAAAAAATCTTTAGATAGTTAGCAAACATATTGTTTCTCCTCGCTGCGGTATTCTGATGTCACTTTCGCTCTCTGCGGCCGTCTTTCAGATCATACAGGTTGGGTGCTCTGTACCTGCGGCCACCCGTGTTCGAGGTATCAAACACGTCTTCGTCGAAATCGTCATCCGTATCATCATACCTTCCCGGAAGTCGGAAGTCAACAGAATCCGCAGAATGATTTCTTTTTGCCGGCGCCTCCTCTTCCTCCTCTTCGTCGTCCTCATCGTCCTCTTCCGGCTTGTTGGTGACAAACTGAACCAGCATGCCCAGAACAGCAAAACCGGCGGCCATGCCCAGGCCGTACGGTATTTCGGGAATTGCGCCGATCTTTCCGAGGGACAGTCCCGCAATGGCGCCGCCCATCAGGCTCGTGGCCGAAATGATCACTTCCCTTGAAAATTTCACGCTCAGGAAGCCCAGCGCCGCACCGATGAGCAGGCATAAAAAGAAAACTGCCGAAGATGTCGGGCGCAGAAAAAAGATCGACGCTGTGACGCCGAGTATGGCGGCCAGAAGAAAGATCCCGGCTTTATAGATCAGAAAAGCGATCACGGCCACGATAATGCCGAGCCCGATCATTGCGCCCAGATAGTATATCTTCTCCTGCACCTGCAGGTTTTTTATGATCAGATAACCGCCCATCGCTCCGGCAATAAAGCCGAACAGCATTACCCAGAACCGAAGCAGACGATATCCCAGTACACAGTTCAGAAGCCCGAAAACCAGAAGCGCCGCAAAAACGATCATCTGTGTCTGCGAGGTGATCTGCATTGTCCTTACACGCTCGATCATCTCCATCAGTCTTCTGAGATATTCTCTTAAACCCACACCCATTCTGTCACCTCCAACGCACATGTCACGAACTAGAAGATATAGTAAATCGTCATAAAGCTGTCAAGCACTCCGCTGTGATACTCCACCCTCTCCATGTCGTGCACCTGCATATAATACTGTGCGACATCAGAAGCGGCATCACCGTCGATCCAGTTTTTCACAGCCTCATCAAAAGCCGCGCGGTTTGAAAACTTAAACCGGATCACCGCCGCATTGTTGTCGATCCTGAGGCAGCACAGATCGTACACCTGCCCGTCATCGTATGTATCGAAGCAGGCTCCGTTCATCACATAAAAATTATAATCGACAGCGGAACAGTCAGGAATAGTAAAATCATCATCAGCCGTATAGGTGATCTCATATTCATCGGGGAAAGGACACAGATAGTCATAGATGATCGTCTTGTGCTCTTCCAACGATACCGCGTCTCCGATCAGAAATTCCGGCTGGTCACCGTTAGTGGCATCAATATAGTAATAATTCCCTTCTATCCTGACAATATTCCAGGCATGTCCTTCGTCGGAATCATCGGAATCGCCTTCCACGTAAAGACACTCGATGCCCAGACGTTCCAGCAGATACTGTATCGCGCCGGCATATCCCGCACATACAGCTTCTTTCTTCCAGAACACACCGGCGATACTCTGATCATGTTCCGATGGCACATACTCCGTCAGATCGATAATGTAAGCATACGTTCTGCTGATCTTTTCGTACTCCCCCGCACCTTCGGGGATCAGGGAGCACAGTTCCCGGTAAGCCTCCTCCATCGAAGCATCGATCTCCTGCATTTCCTGCTCCGTGTAAGTATACCCCGGACTGAACAGACAATAATCGCTGTCACCGTAAACCGTCCTGTACACATGCTCCCGGTTATGCACCCAGTAGAGTTCCGGATGGTCAAAAAGCAGTGCTTTGTATACATGGTTTACCTGCTCATCGCTCGAAAGCGTGATATAAAACTGTTCCTCCCGCTCGCGAATTCCTCTCAGCATCTCGCGATAGCACCTTTTTTCCTCCTCGGGGAGAGTCGAAAAATAGTACTCCGTATGACCTTCATCGGTCAGAACAAGCTCTGCCTTTCTGAGCTTACGGACTTCTTCGGGCTCTGCGCCAAAAAGCTGAAGCACCCGATCAACCGGATTTGAATCCCCGGTAACGGACTCCAAACCGGGCAGCTTTTTAAGAATCTCATCTTTATAGATCCATAACGCGGTAAGCCCGCCGAGAAGGATCAGCAAAAACAGCAGAACGGGCAGCCGGCTTTTCTTTCGTTTCATTTGATTCTCCGTAAATAAGTCAGAAACAGCCTCCCTCGGTATCGAAGGAGGCTGCACTTATTCATTGTCAGAACAATTCGACAACCGAATCATCGATAAGAACCCCTGGTTCTTCTACCTCTATAATGACCGGTTCATGTGAAGCAGAAACTGCAGTGTCCGGCGAATCGAACTCTGATACTACAGAATTGTCGATCAGTACCTCATGGACAGGTTCCGAAGGTTCTCCGAAATCGGATACTGTAGAATTGTCGATCAGCACCTCGTGAACGGGTTCTGACGGTTCGCCGAAATCGGATACTGTAGAATTATCGATCAGTACCTCGTGAACGGGTTCTGACGGTTCGCCGAAATCGGATACTACAGAATCATCTACAAGCTCACCGGAGGTATCGGACGAATCGATATCGGTTGCTGCAGGCTCATCTGCATCGTCGAATGCTACTGTCACAGCAGTATCTTCAATATATTCCTCGGGAAGATCGTCATCAAGCATATCGATGACTTCTTCTTCGGTCGGATAGAAATCGGGCTGTCTGATATAGCGGAAACTTGCCCCGTATGCTTCACCCACAGTGACCCCGTTTTTACCGGAAGAACAATGGACAGCGATCCAGTCGCCGGCATCGGTCTTTCCGCAAAGGATACCTACGTGGTTGTTGGATCCGGACTCCGGCCCTCTCTGGAATACCAGATCTCCGGGCTGTGCATCGGACTCGCTGACAACGTTGGCTTTCTCCCACTGGTCCGAGGTTCCGTCGCCAATCGTTGCCTGCATCTGTTTATCCTGATAGCCGTTTACGACCGCCCAGGTGACAAATCCGCTGCAGTCCAGGCCGAATGCTCTTGTCGTTCCGGTACTGTTGCTTCCTTCTGCCGTTACCACTTCGGCCTCGCCCCAGCTGGGATCTACACCGAGCTCGACGGACTTGCCTCCCCAGAAGTAACCGACTTTTCCTACCAGCGAATATGCGGCACAGATGACGTTGACTCTCTCTTCGGAAACGTCTTCGCCGACGCTCTCACGGACAAATCCGTGGGAAGCGGTGACTACAGCACACAGAAGCTTGCAGTCGGTTTCGACATATTTCTTCAGAATTTCACGATCTTCTTTACTGACATTATTCTTTTTGATGTAGTAGTTGATATGTCTGTCGCCGTAAGCATAACGATTGGGGTTATATTTGCTTTTGATGATCGGATTCATCTCCGCAAATATCTCCGCCATCCTGTCTTTGGAATCGGCGTTCAGCTCGAATTCTGTTTCGCCCTTCAGACTCTGTTCATATACATAAATGGCAAGGATATCCTGCCAGTTACGTGCAAGCAGTGTGTCTCCCGATGTTGTGGTAAGCAGGTTTTCTACCTCGCTCTTATCGTGGAGATGATTTACTTTTTTGTACTCCTCCTCGATCTCGTCCATGACGGTCGCGAAATCATCGGAGAAACTGAGGTGATAGTTATCTTTGAGGCTGTTGAGATAAAACTCTTTGCCGGCATGCAGGTTGCTCACCATGTTGGTGTAGTAAACCGGCGAACCTGTTACGGCAGTCAGCTCGTCCTCATCCACATCCAGCTCACCGTCTTCTTCCTCTAACTTAAGTTCTTCCAGCGCATCTTCCATCGCAAGAAGATCGGAGAAATTGGTTACCTTTTCTTTATCCGCATCAGAAAGAGCATCGTAATCCGCACGGATCCCTTCGATCTCTTCCCTGTCATCCAGAGTGATCGTCGTTCCCGCCAGAGCTGCGATCCTGTCGATGATGGACTGAACCATCGCCTCGTCGGACTCTTCATCTTCTTCCGGATCCTCGAGGTCGTCATTCTCGTCCTCTTCGGGATCCAGATCACCGTCGTCTTCCTCTTCTTCACCGGGTGTCGGCGTCACGGTTTCCTCAGGCGGCTCCTCTGTGATGGTCGGAGCCGGCGTAACCGTTGCGGTCGGACCGGGTGTCGGTGTGTCGGTGATCGTCGGTGCTACAGTAGGACCAACCGTCGGACCGGGTGTCGGTGTGTCGGTGATCACAGGCTCTACCGTCGGCCCCGGTGTCGGTGCTTCGGTGATCGTCGGTTCGGGCAACGGTGCCTCGGTGATCACAGGTTCTACCGTCGGACCCGGTGTAGGATCATCCGGAATTACCGGTGGGTCTACCGTCGGTTCCGGCGTCGGGTCAGTCGTGATCACCGGCTCGGTTATCTCCCCGCCGCCGCCGAGATCTCCTCCGCCTGTATCTCCTCCGTCAAGATCTACTCCGCCGGAGCCGTCATTATAGGACTCATAGCCTGTATCGACACCGGATGACAGCAGGTCTTCTGCCATGAGCGTTGACGAACTTGTATAGATCAGCGCTGTGGCTACCGATATACTCAAACATCTCTTCAGATATCCGTGTCTTGCCAATAGTTGCTCCCTCCCTTTATAATATCTTTCGCCCCCCCTGCAGGCAAAATCAAAAATGCAAATTCTTCACCCAATAACCTATTTTAGAATACCACACTCCGGCATTCAAATCAATAAAAAACGGCAAATGTTACGCAGATTTTACATTTTTTTCACATTTTACGGGTCGGTTTCGTTGATTTTCGGTTAAAACGGAGTCCCATACAGATCATATGGCGTACTTTGGTATACATAATAATTGAGCCAGTTGGTATACAGATTATTGGCGTGCGCACGCCACATAAGCAGCGGTTTGACTGCAGGATCATCGCCTTTATAATAATTCAACGGCATCTGAATAGGCAGGTTTTTATCCAGGTCCCGATGATACTCATTGTCGAGCGTCACTCTGTCATACTCGGGATGCCCCATGACAAATATTTTTCTCCCGTCTTCCGCCATGGCGAGGAACAGCCCCGCTTCATCCGATTCCGCAAGAACGATCAGTTCTCTGCAGGCATGGATATCTTCGATCGGAACCTCCGTATGTCTGGAGTGAGGAGCAAGAAACTCATCATCAAACCCGCGCACGAGAGGGATCTTCCTGTTCATCACTTTGTGCCAGAACAGGCCGAACATCTTGTGATCCAGCTTTTTCTTTTTCAGCCCGTAAAAGTGATACAGCGCAGCCTGGGCCGCCCAGCAGAGGAACAAAGTCGAAGTGACATGATGCTCTGTCCATTCCAGAATACTGACCAGCTCATCCCAGTAGTCCACATCTTCAAACTCGAGAAGTTCTACCGGAGCCCCGGTAATGATCATCCCGTCGTATCTCTGATCTCTGATCTCCGAAAAGCTCTGATAAAATTTGTTCAGGTGCGATTTGGAAGTATTCTTTGCCTCGTGGCTCTCCACGGCCATAAAGGTGACATCCACCTGCAGCGGCGTGTTGGAGAGTGATCTTAAAAGCTGAAGTTCTGTGTCTTCCTTCAACGGCATCAGATTGAGGATCAGGATCTCTATGGGCCTGATATCCTGATGGACAGCCCTGAATTCATCCATGACAAATATATTTTCGCGTTCCAGGATCCCCCTTACCGGAAGATCCGACTGTATTTTGATCGGCATGTGCTACCTCCTGAATAAAAATCTGTCTGTTCCTTTGATCATTCTACGGGATCATCGCGATAAACTGCTCTTCCGAGATCACCGGGATACCCAGCTCCGCAGCCTTTTTGTTCTTTGACGAGCCCGACGATGTATCGTTGTTGATCAGGTAATTTGTCTTCTTTGTCACCGAGCCGGTCACCTTGCCCCCGAGGCTCTCTATCTTTGCCTTCAGCTCCGAGCGGTTGGAAAAATGATCGACACTTCCCGTGATGACGAATGTGAGGCCTGCGAGCGGTTTGTCTTCCGGCTCGTCCTCTTCCTCTATGTGTACCTCGGCCAGCAGCCTGTCAAGGCTCCGGTTGTTCTCCTCCCGGGCGAAGTAAGAGACCACGTTTCCGGCAATGACGGGCCCTATGCTCTCTATGGAACCGATCTCCTCGGCGTCGGCTTTCCTCAGCTCGTCGATCTTCTGATCAAAATGTCTGCAAAGGAGCCTTGCGTTGGCCGAACCTACGCCCGGAATTCCCAGCGCATAGATGACTCTCGCCGCGGTCGTCTCTCTTGCCCTCTCAATATTCTGCAAAAGATTATCGCAGGACTTCTCTCCGAAACCGTCCATGTGCGAGATCTCTTCTTTATGTTTGTCAAGTGAAAACAGATCGGCAAACTCATGAATAAAGCCGTGGGCGATCAGCTTTTCGAGCGTCGCTTCGGAAAGGCCGTCGATATTCATGGCATCACGGCTCACAAACAGCGCAAAAGATTTGATCTTCTTTGCGGGGCACGCGGGGTTTTCGCAGTACAGCGATTCCGCGTCATTCTCGGCCCGTATTTTCGTATGCCCTCCGCAGGCGGGACAGGTATCCGGAATCTCGAGGGTGCCGCTGCAGGTATGATTTTTGGAGATCTGCGGGATGATCATATTGGCTTTGTACACATCGATCATATCGCCGATGCCGAGCTGCAGTTCTTTTACAATGCTCACATTATGTACGCTTGCGCGGCTCACCGTTGTGCCTTCGAGTTCCACAGGCTCAAAAATGGCTACCGGATTGATGAGACCCGTGCGGGACGGGCTCCATTCCACGGATATAAGACGGGTGGTTCCCGTTTCGTCCGCCCATTTAAATGCGTACGCATTCCTGGGGAACTTTGCCGTCGTGCCCAGGGAATCGCCATAAGCGATATCATCATACAATGCGACCAGTCCGTCGGACGGAAAATCGTTGCTTTTTACTGCCTGCGCAAAGTAGTCCATCGCAGGATCCAGGGCGCTTCCGTTCACTACCACTCTGTACTCTACCACTTCAAATCCCTGTGAAGAGAGCCACTCGAACTGCTTTTGTCTGGAATTCTCAAAGTCGACGCCTTCCGCGCTCACCAGGGCAAAGGCGTAAAACCGAACCCGTCGTGCCGCCGTTATGCGATTATTCAGCTGACGAACCGAGCCGCTGCACAGATTTCGCGGGTTTTTGTAACGCGCATCCACATCCTCGATCTCGGCATTGATCTTCTCAAAGTCCGAGTAGGTGATGATTGCCTCTCCGCGGAGGGTAAGCTCTCCCGTGTAAGGGATCCGGACAGGAAGATTCGTAAAGACCCGGGCATTGTTTGTGACCACTTCTCCCGTGATCCCGTTGCCGCGGGTGACCGCTTTGAACAGTTCTCCGTTTCGATAGGTGAGGACGATGGTAAGACCGTCCATCTTCCACGAGAGCAATGTTTTGTGCTCTCCGATGAATGCTCTGAGCTGCTCCCTGTCCTTTGTTTTGTCCAGGGAAAGCATGGGCGAAGGATGATCTTCCTTGGGAAGAAAATCTACCGCCTCATAGCCTACTTTTATAGAAGGGCTGTCTGCAAGAACGGTCCCTGTGCGCTCTTCCAGCTCTTTCAGCTCATCGGACAGCGCATCGTACTCATAGTTGCTCATGATCTCGCGGTCTTCCTGATAATACGCTTTTGACGCGCTGTTCAGAAGGCGCACGAGTTCTTTCATACGTTCTATATCAGATTGTTTATTTTCCATTGCTTTGCTCCTGTAACCGGTCCGGCAGCGGGACGGCTTCGTACGCTCCCGGCTTCAGGCCGTCGAGTGTATAATCCATGATCCTTATCCTTTTCAGACGAATGACCTTGTAGCCGAGATAATCGCACATTCGGCGGATCTGGCGGTTGAGTCCCTGGGTGAGGATAATGCGGAAGGATCTCTTTCCGGTCCGTTCGGTCACACATTTGCGCGTGACTGTTCCGAGGATCGGCACGCCCGCGGACATTCTGCGAAGGAACTCATCGGTAATATCTTTGTCAACCGTGACAAGGTACTCTTTTTCGTGATAGGCAGAGGCTTTCAGAATCCCGTTGACGATATCCCCCTGATTTGTCAGAAGGAGCAGACCCTCGGACTCTTTGTCAAGACGGCCTATAGGGTAGATCCTGTAGGGATACTTTATATATTCCGTGACTGTAGTCTCGTTAAACTGCTTTTTCGTGCTGCACACGATCCCCACGGGCTTATAAAAACGAAGCAGAACGGGCGGATCTTTCTTTTTTATCGATCTCCCGTCTATTTTTATGTCGTCTGTATCTGAGACTCTTGTGCCCGGTAGGCATGCTTCTCCCCCGACGGTAACTCTTCCTTCTTCGATCATCCTGTCGGCTTCTCTCCGTGAACATACCCCGAGCATACTTAGATATTTATTTATCCTGATTTTTTCATTTTCCGTGCTGTTATTCTGTCCCATTTTATCACATTCCCAAAATATTTACAGTGTATTATATATCGTTTGGTGGAATTCATCAACTTTTTTGTTGTGTTTCTGTTTATAGCCCGGCTTGTATTTTTCCCCTGTTTATTGTATTATGGTAACCGAAAGATTTTTAAGGGGAAACCGGAGTATATAATATGGAAAAGAATAAAAAACACACAAATCCCGGACTGTTTTTCTTCTGCGTACTGGTATGCGGACTCACAGGTGCTTTTGTCACTCAGCCCTCAGAGGGCCCGTCTCCCATGAAAGAAGCGGGATTTTCCGATATTTTGGACGAAGACGCCGCTTCACTCACGGTCGTCGAAGAATCAGATACTGATGCAGCCG
>CADCPK010000323.1 GCA_902803215.1 uncultured Lachnospiraceae bacterium | reverse complement strand
TCAGCACGCTGCAATAGCCGTCGGGTGAATGTTCTTTGGAAACCCTTTCTGCTGCATTTATGGCTTTCCCAAGAAGTTCATCTGGTCTTTCCAGTATCCGGGAAACAGTTCTGATCAACTGTTGCAGGACGATATCACTCAGAGATTCTACTTCGCGTCTTGTATAATGTGCAAAATCATCCCCATGGCGAAGATCGGCGTCTGCGGTATCCAGGATCCATCCACACCGTTCGTTATTGATTTCCGGCAGAGCCTGTCGATCTGTTGTGATAACAGGGCAACCGCTTGCCTGCATTTCCAGCACGGAAAATCCGAAGGTATCCCCCATACTGGGCAAAAGGCCGACATCTGCCTGTTTTGCCAGTTTTAGGACTTCTTCATTCGTCACTTTCTCGTGATATTCCAACCAATCTGCGTGTTTGATAAGATCCCGGATTTCTTTTTTCTCCTCTTCATCCAGGTAAAAATTGTTATAATCTCCATCCGGATTTCCAACAAAAACAAGGGAAAAGTCTTGATTCTTACTGGATAGCTCCCGGAAGGCTTTCAGGACCTCCGCACCGCCTTTGCGCTTTACCTGACTGCCTACATACAGGAATCTGATTTTCTGGACGTTCGCAAACTTCTGCCTGATCTCTTCCCGGGTAATGAGCAGCTCCTGCGGCGGATACAGTACTGTCATTTTTTCTTTCATTCGGTTGATTTCATTCTGACTTGCAAATTGAGACAGCAGCCAGATTTCATAGTTGTACGCCCATTGAGACATCGGAAATAATGCGGCACATTGATCAGACAGGATCAGCGGCAGCTGCTTTTTCATGAGCCTGTAATTGATTCTGTTCTCCTCACTGAAATATTCCGGAAATGTCTTTTCAAATGTTGCAATCCAACGATTCCTGTCATGCAGGCAAACCCTGTTAAATGTGTGTATTACATCAACATCCGGATAACATGGAGCATCCAGCGTAAAGTGAACTCCCTGAGCATAGAATTCAGTCTGTCTGATTGCAGGAAATCCTCTCCCAATAAACCGAAGAGCTCTTCCTGTGGTTTCTCTCCTGTTTTTGATCTGAATGTATTGTGCTTCCGGTACTTTATTCAGGATCATTCTCTTGTCCGGATAAGAGTCACTGTAAACACCGACAATTGGATTCATCTATCAAGTCCTTTACCTTTTCTGAACAGAGCCTCGATCGATCACAAAGCAATATAACAGGATCAGAGACAGTTTCACCAGATAGCTGACCAGCAACGCAATACAGCACCCTGTCAGACCGTAAGGCTGATACAGGGTCAGTGCGAGAACAATATAACAGACAAGCCCTGCTCCGCTGATGATGATCTGCCGGTTTGTTTTTATGGTTTTCAATGCCAGCGGATGTATGATGTTCACAAAGGATGAAACGCAAAGACTGAGCGTTGAAATCGGAATCAGCTTCATCGCCTCATCCACAAATTGCGGATACAGTATGCTCAGGACAAATCGACTCACCAACAGGCAGAAAACATACATCGCTATACAGAAGCCACCCCCGACAGAAAGGGTCAGCCCCCAGACAGATCGGGAAACTTTTTTTTCTTTAGAGAGATAGGACAGGATCACATTGGTAATTGGCTCAAGGACCTGAACCACCAATTTGCCAAAGATATTGGCGGCGAAATAAACCGATACTGCTTCGCCCCCGAGAAGCGGATGAAGAAGGATCTTATCAAAATAAGTCAGGCTCTTGTTAAACGCACTGGCCAGAGTAATATTCCCATAGGAACGAGTCGTCTCCGGAAAAGCAGGTGTTTTCTGCAGCGGTTCCCGGTATAGTTCCGTACTGTAGACGCAGTAAAGTGTCTGAAGAAGGTAGGCAGCGATAAAAATATAATGCCAGTCAAAGGTCCTGCGGAAGATCAGAAATCCGATGAGATATCCAACCGCTCCGATCAGCTTGTTGATAAAGATTTTTCGATAATTCAGGAGCAGTCTGAGCCCAACTTCATAATACAGCTCCGTATAGTTCAATACCGAGATGATGGTAATCAGGATCAGTTCATGGAAATCTACTTCGCCGAGGTAAAAATAGACCACAATCGGAGTCGCTATGGCTACTGCGCCGAGTGAATACAGGTTCAGCAGGCTGAAATCCCCGATTCTCCCCTGCTCATCGTAGTCATATTGGTGAATCAGCCGAGTCGTGCTGAGTGCTCCGCCCAGTGTTCCGCTGATGAGGAAGATCAGGGAGACAAGCGACTGCATCCGGCCATAATCATCAGCATCGATTCTGCGTGCGACGATCGGATACACAATCAGTTGAAGCGCAACCAGCGGCAGACCTGTCCCGATCAGATTGATCAGCATGTCTGTCGCGATTCTCTTTTTCTTTTCACCAATCTGTGTATTTTTCAATTTCAGCTTCCTTTTTCCATCCTGTCTTAATCCGACTGCTTTATCATTTTGGTCACTGTTTTGCCGACATAGATAACTCTCTTTATGTTATGGATCACCGGGATCGCGCAGTAACGGTACATCGCATAGTGTGGCACTGACCATTCCAATGCTTCTGCGCGTTCATGAATCGATAAGTGCTTTGCCTGACATGTTTCTTCAAAAGCCTTGAAGTCTCTGTAACTGTCAAGACTGTTCTTCAGTCTCAAACACTGCCGAATCAGACAACTGTATCCCTTAAAATTTTCAACATGTCCGATTAAATCGTTTGCCCCGCTTTTTGTCAGGCCGTCTTCCAGATATTCACACACATAAATCGGTTCATTATACCAGCGCACTTTATATCCGTCAGCACAGATTGCATCCCAGCAAACTCCCTCTGAGATGAAGAATTCGCCCTCAAACTCAGGAAAAGGGTGAGCCCTTAACACCTTTGTTGCAAATACTTCTGCTTTATCGCCAGTTATATTCAGTTTGCTGCGTTCCAGGAATGTCGCATCAACAAACGGTCTTCCTTCAAATGTTGTCCCCACCAGTTCGTTACTTGAGAGTATCTTTGTTCCAGCAACTGCGCAGATATAAGGAATATCTTTTACTTCATTGATCCATTGATTGATCTGTTCAATC
>CADCPK010000322.1 GCA_902803215.1 uncultured Lachnospiraceae bacterium | reverse complement strand
GCTGCTGGAATATGCCATCAGCCGGGGGCACAAAAAGATCGCATTTGTACACGGGCACAATAATTCTCTTGTCACCAGGACGAGGATAAATCAGTTCAGGAATGTGATGGGCTATCACAACCTTCCGGTGCCTCCGGAGTACATGCGCGAAGGCCTGTATGACAATGTCGCTCTCACGCGTTCTATCGTCAAAGAGCTTTTGATGATGGAGGATCGCCCCACCTGTATCCTGCTTCCGGATGACACTTCGTACTTCGGTGCCCAGGATGCCGCCAGAGAACTGGGGTTTCGGATCCCCGAGGACATCTCCTTTGCAGGTTATGACGGTATTCCCATCACGCAGTCGCTCCTGCCAAAGCTGACTACGATCAGGCAGAACAGCGAAACCATCGGAGTGACAGCTGCACGTGAGCTTATCAATCTGATAGAACATCCCAAAACCGCCAGGCGTATGCCCGTGATCTTCCCCGTAGATCTCATCGAGGGAGGAACGGTAGGCAAAATAGATTAACAAAAAGGCAGGAGGCTGACCGTCCTCCTGTCTTTTTTTTGTTTCGTCATATTTACATCATCATTCTAAAGAGGAATGAGACAGAGCATTTGCCATAGTCTCGAACAGAACATCCGGATCGATGGGTTTGAACAGATGCGCGTTCATTCCCGCCTGCCGTGACCGTTCCACGTCCTCGTCAAACACATTCGCCGTCATGGCTATGATCGGGACCGTTTTTGCGTCGTTACGGTTCAGGCCCCTTATCGTACTTGCGGCGGTCAGACCGTCCATCACAGGCATACGTACGTCCATAAGCACGGCGTCATAGTACCCTTCCGGATGCTCCGAGAACATACGGACAGCCTCCTCCCCATTCACGGCACGTTCTGCCTGCATATCTTCGAGTTCGAGAAGATCACTTAATATCTCCGCATTCTGCTCCACGTCCTCAGCCATGAGAACGCGGCGCCCGGCAAGGATCTCATGGACCTTCACGCCATCGTGGCTCGTTCCCTCATCATCTTTATACGTCCTGTCGGAGGCCTTTAATGTAACTGTGACCGTGAAGACAGAGCCCACACCTTTGGTACTCTCCACCTCGATCTCGCCGTTCATCATTTCTACAAGATTTTTGGTGATCGCCATACCCAGGCCGCTGCCTCCGTAACGGTTTACCGTCGTTTCGTTTTCCTGAGAAAAAGAGTCGAACAGACGCGGAATATATTCCTCGTCCATTCCGATGCCCGTATCACGCATGGTAAAGCGAAGTGTGCGCAGTTCGTCCTGCTTTGCGGTCTGTTCCGCCGTAAAGCTCACCGTCCCGGGCGGATCTGTAAATTTTACGGCATTTCCCAGTATATTGATAAGAACCTGCTTAAGCTTCATATCATCGCCGTAGTAGTAGTCTTCCACCTCTCCCGCGACATTGCACTCATACCGGAGTCCTTTGTCAACACACTGTCCGTTAATGATTATATTGATCTGGTCAAGGAACTCTTTGAAAGAGAATTCTTCGTTCTTGAGGGACATCCTTCCGGATTCGATCCGGCTCATATCCAGAATATCGTTGATCAGCCCCAGAAGATGCCTTGCGCTTGAGCCTATCTTTTCCAGCTGTTCGCGGGTCTTCGGCTGCAGATCCGGGTTTCTGAGCGCTATGCTGTCAATACCGATGATCGCGTTCATCGGCGTTCTTATCTCGTGGCTCATGTTGGACAGAAAGCTGGTCTTGGCGCGGCTGGCGTCCTCCGCAAGAGCTTTTTCGACCTCGATCTGTTTTTCCCTTTTATGGATCTGATAATAGATGTCAAAAAGAATGAGAAGCGCGATTACGATCAGCGCGATCTGCATCACGCTTGCTTCTGTATGAGCAGTTTTTACATCGTCAAGAACCCCGACCAGCATGAAAGAACCGGGATTATCATCTTCTTTTAATCCGGCATCCTCAAACTTTTCTGTATAATACGACTCGATCGGTTCCACAGTCCCGTCTATCGCTTTATCCGTCTCCTGGTCCATCCACACGCCGGAGCAGAAAATAATGAGCGCCAGCATGATCACCCACACGATGATGGTATGTCCGTATCTTCTATCCTTATCGAGCCTGAAAACCGTGCGGAAATACAGGAGCCCGAGAATCGACCAAAATGCAAGGATGAAGTAGGATTCCATGGAAAGCGTCTTGACAGCCGTAAGATTCGGAACCAGGAATTCTATGGCGAACATAAAGGAGGCGGCAAGCCCGGCCGCTCCGGTTATCGTATAGAGTCTGCTTTTTTCATTCAACGCCGTCTTCAGCGCGCATCCCGACGCATAGGCATACGCTATCGTTGCTCCTATCGTCGTCACGTCTACGATCCAGCTTATGGCAGTTCTTCCGAAGAAAGGCAGAATGACAGAAACAGCGCAGACCGAAATGATCGCCCTCTCCGGTACATTATTCCTGTTGAGAGCGCCAAACGCTTCGGGAAGCATTTTGTCTTCTGCCATGGAGCGCATCAGCCTGCTGAGCGCTATGTAGTTGCCGGTAAGCCCGGTGAAAATGGCGCATATGGCCGCGATGCCGAGAATGACCGAGCCCGTTTTACCCAGCGCCGATGCTGCCGAGAAAAACACAGGCTGTGACATTATTCCTTTATATTTTCCGAGTTGTTCCACATACTCTGACCAGTCCTTCGCCCCTTCGGGAACGGCCGTGACAGCCAGAAGTGACAGAAGGATATACGAAACCGCTGCCGCCAGAACAGCCGCAGCCAGTATCCCGTAGGACTTTTTCAGAGGAAATTTTGCCTCCTCCGCAGAATGGGAGATCGATTCAAAGCCTACATACGCCCAAGGTGCCAGCGCAAAAATTGTGAACACACTTTCGAACTTACCCTTCTCGGGCGCAAACGCGGGTGAAAAAGTATCCGGCCCGGCGCCCGGAGTCCGCATTGCTGCAGCAAAGCAGATGATGATCCCTCCGAGAAGCAGCACGGCCATAACGATCTGGCAGCGTGCCGCAGCCTTTCTGCGAAGGCATATGGCCGCCGAAAGGAGGAGTGCCCCTACGGCAAGCAGAATCTCACCTAAATATACATCGAAGCCGGCTACCGTATAATGAAAACCATACTGAAACGTACTGCCCAAAAGTGTCCTTGCGATAAGCGGAAGTGCTGTTGCGTTGGCCCATATGATCGCAATGTAGGTGAGTACCAGGAACCAGGCACTGACGAAGCCGTGATCGTAGCCAAAACATTTCTTGGTGTAGGTATATACTCCGCCTTTTCCCGAAAAACAGTTCATCAGATAGTGATAGTTTGCTCCAAGGAGAAGCATCACAAGGCCGCCTATCCCGATTCCCAGAGCGGTACCGTACGGCCCCGCCACCGGCAGAAAGGTAGTTCCGGGCATGACAAAAGAACCCCAGCCCACACTGCACCCGTAAGCGAGTGCCCATGCTCCTGCAGCGGATAGATAAGGTGTAGCCTGACCGTTTGGGGAATCTGACTTTCTTTTCCTCATGGCATGTTCCTTCCTTCACCTAAAAGTGCCACATTATTCCCACCCAAATCAGAAAAGTGCTCTCCCTTTAATACCGTCAGCCTTCTTCATACTTCTTTATTGTTTCTTCTGTGAGCGCATATAATTCCCTGATCCTGCTCATTTTCTCTTTCACCTGTTCATCCGTCAGCCGGCGGGGATTGCCCGGGCGAAATTCCTCGGAGATCTCCGAAGCAGCTTCCGCAAGGCGAACAAGTCCAAGGTTTGCGCTCACGCCTTTTACGGCATGAGATGTCTCGAAAAGTCTGGCAGGATCCATATCCTCTCCTGCCGAAAGGAGATCCTCAACCGCTCCGTTTTTTATGTACTTACGTATATGCTTGTCCATCAGTTTTTCCATCCGAAGGACACGAAGTGCCTGATCATAATCTCCGCCAATACTCTCATACAATTCCCGAAGTGTCATATCCAAAGCTCCTTCCTGAATTTCTTTTCCTTTGTCAAAGGTAACCGGCGTTCCTGCTTACTCCTTACGAAGTGATGCCAGCTCTATCTCTCGCTCGATCAGCTTCTCGAACTCCTCGGGAGGCAACGGGCGTGAGAAATAATATCCCTGGACCAGATCGCAGCTTCCGTTTTTCAGTATTTCCAGCTGTCCCTCGGTCTCTACACCCTCGGCTACGACCTTTACATCCAGATATCTGGCGATGTCCAGGATCAGAGAAACCAGCCGGCGGTCGGTCTCGCTGTTTTCGATATTCCGGATAAACTTCATATCCATCTTGAGGACATCAAACGGCATGTCCGAGAGCATGTTGAGAGAAGAATAGCCCGAGCCAAAATCATCCATCTCGATCTCGAAGCCCAGACCGCGCAGCCGGCCAATCACATCCAGCACGTGCTTTGCATTGTCCGTATATGCCGATTCTGTTACTTCCAGTTTGATATTCTCATATTCAAGTCTGTTATCTTCGACCAGACTGATAAGCCGTTCTTCAAGTGTGGGGTCGAAGACATCCGAACGCGAAATATTTACGGAGACAGGCAGGACAAAGTCGTACTTTTCTTTCCATTCAGCCACCTGCCTTGCCGCTTCCTGCCATACATAAGAGTCCACTATGCCGATCAGTCCGTTCCCTTCGAACAGCGGGACAAACTTTGCCGGCGAAATGAGTCCGAGCTCGGGATGATCCCACCTTATCAGGGCCTCCGCGCTAGACAATCGGGGCGGGTTGCACTTGATATTATATTTCGGCTGATAATACACCCGGAAGTGCTGCTCAACCGTTGCTGTCAGAAGGTCGTTCAAAAGACGCTGATTCATGAGCTCCTTATGACGCAGTTCTTCATCGTAGATCATAAGAGGATTCTGGAAATCACCGCGCACAAGGTTGCAGGCCGTTCTCGCACGGTCAAACAGCAGGACCGGATCAACGCCCTCCTTCCAGGGTTTTACGCCCATGCGCAGCTGTATTTTGACCTTCGGCGATATTCTGTTCACTCTCTCCTGAAAGCGGGCCAGCATAGCCCGGTAATCCGGCTGCTTTGCGCAATAGATCTCAAACCTGTCCGCCTCGATGCGGCTCGCAATGCCGTCCGTCTCGGCAAGGAAGCACCGGATCTCGTCGCCTAATGTACGCAGCACTTCGTTGCCAAATTCTCTTCCGTTCAGAGCGTTGATCGAATGAAACTGTTCAATGTTAATGACGACCGCATCGAACCGGAGCTCCGGGTGATAATGGTACAGACGCGATGCATATTCAAAGAAGAAATTTCGGCTGTACAGCATGGTCATCCGGTCGTGCTCCGCGGCATTGATCAGAGCTCTTCCTTCACTGAGCTCGATGATCCTGCCTACACGGGCAAGGATAACCTCCGGCATGTCAAAAGGTTTTGTGATAAAATCCGCCGCTCCCATCTGAAGGGCCTCCAGCTCGGCGCTCTTGTCTGCGGTCAGAACGATGATGGGAATGGATTTAAGTCTTTCATCGTGCTGCACAATATCGAGCACTTCAAAGCCTGTCATTATCGGCATCATCAGATCGAGAAGAACCAATGAGAGTGCATCGACATGCGTATTGATCAGTTCGAGTGCTTCTTTGCCGTTTTCGGCATAAATTACCTCATAATCATCTTCCAGGATAACACCAATTGCATCACGGTTGATCTCGTGATCATCGACGACGAGCACCAGCTGCGGGCGCTGAATCTGTTTGGATCTGATCATAAAGTATCACTCCGACACTCCCGCTTTCCCGATCTCTGTCTTTAATGTCTTATATAGAAGGTCCGCGTCAGTCGGTTTGGCAAGGTGTACATTCATCCCTGCGTCAAGTGAATTTTTTATATCTTCCTTAAAAGCATTAGCTGTAAGCGCGATGATCGGAACGATTCCGGCGTCCTTCCGCTCCAGTGCCCTTATACGTCTTGTCGCTTCCAGTCCGTCCATGACCGGCATACGCAGGTCCATCAGGATGGCATCATAGTGAAACAGAGCGCTTTGCGAGAACATATCAAGAGCGATCTGCCCGTTCTCGGCAAGATCTGTCTCGGCATCTTCCAGTTCCAGCAGATCTGCCACGATCTCGGCATTTTCGGGTATGTCTTCCACGATCAGAATATGCCGTCCGGCAAGCGATGCTTCCTGCTCAGGAATACACTCTTCTGCCTCAGGCTCCTTGTGTACAACTTCAAGCGGGAGGACTATTGTGAAGACCGATCCTATATTTTTCTTACTCTCGACGTGGATCGTTCCTCCCATGAGCTCCAGAACTTTTTTGGTGACCGCAAGGCTGAGCCCGCTTCCGCCGCGGCTTGTAAAGCTTTGATCCTCCTGTTCAAAAACATCAAATATTTTGGGGAGGAATTCCTCATCGATTCCGATGCCCGTGTCCGAAATGATGAATTGCAGATTCTTTCTGCCATTTTTCTCATCGTCAGTTTCGACAGCAAATTTTACCTTGCCGGGCGCCTCCGTATATTTTACGGCGTTCTGCAGAATTCTAAACAGAACCTGTTCGATCTGAACAACATCTCCCATATAATATCCGACCGCGTCGTCGGACACCGACATCTGATAGATAAGGCCCTTATTCTCACACAATGAGTTGATCATCGCGCTGACCTCGAGGATGGCTTCCATCAGATAGAATTCTTCGTTCTTTACTTTAAGCGAACCTTTCTCCAGGTGGTTCAGGTCAAGGACGTTGTTGATAAGCCCCAGGAGATATCTTCCGCTGTAACCGATCTTTTCCAGGTGATCCCTGGTTTCTGTTTTGAGGCTCTCGTCCTTAAGCGCAATGCTGTCCTGTCCAAGGATCACGTTGACCGGCGTGCGCATTTCGTGACTCATGCTGGCGAGAAAGCCGGATTTCACGCGGTTCGATTCTTCGGCAGCCATCAGTTTTGCCTGCAGCTGTTCATTTTCCACTATCCGCTGGGTGATGGTGCGAAGCAGGAGATACATGACAAACACAAATATACTCCCTCCAAAGAGTATACCCGCGACGACCAGATCCGGTTTACCGAATACGCCGATTATCAGGTAGCCGGCCAGGAAAAGGATCAAAAGGATTATCGGTATATAAAGGATACAGTTCCTGCCTCCCCAGTTATTGAGCCCTTTTATATAGCGGGTGAAGCGGGCAAAGCAAACGATATTGCATACCATAAGAAGACTGCCCAGATACACCATAGCGTATACCGCAAATCTGACCATGTTCATCACCTCCCGTATCTTTTCTTATAAAAGCCTGCACTTTCGGTTTTATCATTCTTATATCCTACTTAAAGAATATATAATTTTACCATTTTTTGCAATACAAATTTATCTGTTTTTCGTTACTATTCACAGTTCAAAGACTGCGAATAGCAATGGATTACACAAATTGAGGGACTTAAAAGCAGGAAAAGCAATGCTTTTCGCATTGCTTTTTCGCTGTTTTCTGTGAATTTAGTTAAAGGTAACCGGCAATCCGCTTCGCTGCCTGCCAGTCAAAGGTAACCGGCAATCCGCTTCGCTACTTGCCGGTAACCAATAGCCCACTCCGTGGGCTGTATTGGTTAAAAATCGCTGCTGTTCACTGTTTCTCTTACCACCGCAGCGATATCTTCATACTTAAACCCCCGGCGCATAAAGAAGGCGAATACACGCCTCAGCTGCTTCTCGTCCGGGACATCTATCGATGCAAGTTTCTTTTGCACCTGCTCGCGGAGGATATCCCTCTCGCTGCGCTCGCTGTCGCACGCTTCCTCCCAGGCCTCTTCTGCAATGGAGAGGTCGATACCTTTCTGCATAAGGTCCTGCATTATTTTGGTGTGGCTTTTATCCTGCTGCCTGTTTAAGATGTAGGTCTCCGCGTAGCGCCTGTCGTTGATGTAGCCGAAGCCTTTGACGTACTCTACGGCATCTTCGATCTGTTCTTCGGAATAGTCCTTTGCTTTAAGCTTCTGCCTTAGCTCCTGCTCGGTGCGGCTCTTGAATTCGAGGATCTGCATGGCGGAGCGGCGGCATTTCATTTGGTCCTCGGTCATATTCATTCTTCCGCAGCTGTGTCAGCCTGCTCTGCCTCGGCCGCTTCGTCCTTAAGCAGACCATAGTGAACTCTGACTTTACGTTCGATCTCTTCGCAGAGATCGGGATTATCTTTAAGATAAATCTTTGTGTTCTCACGGCCCTGGCCGATCTTATTGCCTTCGTAAGCGTACCAGGCGCCGCTCTTCTGCACCACGCCGCAGTCGGCTGCAAGGTCGAGGATGTCTCCCTCACGGGAGATGCCGGTACCGAACATGATGTCGAACTCTGCCTGTTTGAACGGCGGAGCAACCTTGTTTTTGACTACTTTGATCCTGGTATGGTTGCCTACCATCTCGCCGCCCTGCTTGAGAGTTTCGACACGGCGCACGTCCAGACGCACCGACGAATAGAATTTGAGCGCACGGCCGCCGGTGGTCGTCTCGGGATTGCCGAACATGACGCCGACTTTTTCACGCAGCTGATTGATGAAGATGACAATACAGTTGGATTTGCTGATCACTGCGGTGAGTTTACGAAGAGCCTGCGACATAAGCCTTGCCTGAAGGCCTACGTGGCTGTCGCCCATGTCGCCCTCGATCTCCGCCTTGGGAACCAGAGCCGCCACGGAGTCGACAATAACAATGTCAACCGCACCGGAGCGGACCATGGTCTCGGTGATCTCGAGCGCCTGCTCGCCGTTGTCCGGCTGAGAGATATACAGATTGTCAATATCAACGCCGATATGCTGCGCATAGACCGGGTCGAGCGCATGCTCTGCATCAATGAAGCCTGCAATGCCGCCGCGCTTCTGCACTTCTGCCACAACATGCAGTGCCACGGTGGTTTTACCGCTCGATTCAGGCCCGTAGATCTCGATAATACGGCCTTTTGGTACTCCGCCTACTCCCAGTGCGATATCAAGGCTTAAGGAGCCTGTGGGAACCGCCTCGACCTGCATATGGTCATTCTGCTCCCCGAGCTTCATGACCGAGCCTTTACCAAACTGTTTTTCTATCTGCGCGAGCGCTGCGTCCAGCGCCTTCTGTCTTTCACTCATGCTTGCTGTTTTGTCTGCACCTGCCATTTTATTTCTCCTGTTTTCTTTCATATATGCTGAATCATATGTTTATCGAACACATGTTCGTTTTCGTGTTCTATCTTATACCAACTCTGTAATCCTGTCAAGCTAAAAATAACCACGCTTCGCAAAGACAGAGAACCGTCCCCTGTCTTTTTCCGGAACGAGGAACCGTCCCCCGTTCCATTTTCCCTGTCTTTTTCCGGAACGAGGAACCGTCCCTTGTTCCACCTCCGCCTGCGACAACACTCGCCTCCTCTCCCGGAGCGACCATGTTACCGCCTCAGCAGGCTCGGAATATTCATACAAGGCAGGGGGCCCTTTGGCAGATCTTCCGAAATTGCGAGCATAGCGACAGCTGCCTCAGCACCGTCCAAACGAAGTGCGTTTGCGGAGGCAGCTGTCAATAGGCGGCGCAGCAATTTCGCAAGATCTGACAACGGGTCCCCTGCCTTGTATGAATATTCCGAGCCTGCTAAGGCGCCACAATGCCTCTCCGGCTTTCCCATCAAACAATATAAGGACAGCTCCAATGGGGGGCTGTCCTCACTCTCTTCTGTACGCTTGCTTTATTTATCTCCGATCAGCCAGTTATACATCTCTTCATACTGCCTTGCCGAATTGTTCCACGAGAAGTCCTTCGCCATGGCCCTGTCGACCATCTTGTTCCACTCGCGCTTCTTATCATAGAAGATCCTCTCGGCAAACCTGATCGTATTCAGCATCTCATGCGCATTGTAATTGCGGAAACTGAATCCTGTACCGGTGTCCTCATACTCGTTATACGGCTCGACGGTATCCTTAAGTCCGCCCGTCTCACGCACGATCGGAAGTGTACCGTAACGAAGGCTCATCAGCTGGCTCAGACCGCACGGCTCAAACAGCGACGGCATAAGGAACGCATCGCAGGCACCGTAGATCTTATGAGAAAGCGGATCATCATAATAGATCTGCGCCGAAACCTTGCCATGATACTTCCAGTCAAAGTGACGGAACATATTCTCATAACGCTCCTCGCCCGTGCCAAGAACAACCAGCTGGATCGCATCCTGGCAAAGCTCATCCATCATGTACGCGATAAGGTCAAAACCCTTCTGGTCGGTAAGTCTGGAAACCACGCCGATCATCATGACCTTGGGATCCTCGTTCAGGCCCAGATCTCTCTGCAGCTGAACTTTGTTCTTTACCTTCTCTTTACGGAAAGTGGTGGCGTTGAAGTTATAAGGAAGATAAGGATCGGTCTCGGGATTGAACACATCGTAATCAATACCGTTTACGATACCGCGCAGACTGTTCGACCTTGCATTAAGCAGTCCGTCCAGTCTCTCGCCGTAGAACGGAGTTTTGATCTCCTCGGCATATGTATTGCTGACTGTCGTAACCGCATCGGCAAATACGATACCGCCCTTCAGGAAGTTGCCATCCTTATACGCTTCAAGCTTATCCGGTGCAAAATAATAATCGGAAAGGCCTGTGAGCTCCTGGATCGTCTTGACATCGTACACACCCTGGAATTTCAGGTTGTGGATCGTCATGATCGTCTTGATTCCTCTGAAGAATTCATTCTGCTGGAACGTATCATGCAGATAAACAGGAACAAGACCTGTCTGCCAGTCGTGGCAATGGATGATGTCGGGACGGAAACCGATCACCGGAAGGACCGAAAGCACAGCCTTGGAGAAATATGCAAATCTCTCAAGATCCCACGGTGCACTGTCATACGGAGTAGGCCCGCTGAAATAGTACTCATTATCGATGAAATAGAAATGAATTCCTTCGTACTCGATATGAAGGACGCCTACATAACAGTTCTTGTAACCGATGTCCATATAAAAATGGGTGACATATTCCATTTTGTCTTTCCACTCCTGCTTCATACATGCGTATTTAGGCAGAATGACGCGAATGTCAAAATAGCGTTTGTCGAAGCATTTCGGAAGCGCACCGGCAACGTCTGCAAGTCCGCCGGTCTTTATAAAAGGAACAGCTTCCGAAGTGGCAAATAAGATATTCTTCATACGTCTTCACCCTCCTTGACACATTATCAATACCTGTTTCAATTATACACGAAACTCACGATAATGGAAAGAGTATTTTTGTGAATATTGTTTATTGTTTATTCCTTATGGTTTATTGATCGGTGGTCTTCAGATTTGTGTCGATTCTTACCTTGTCCGCAACCATCGCAATGAATTCCGTGTTTGTGGGCTTTCCTTTCTCGCTTGACACAGTGTAGCCGAACAGATCATATATCAGTTGGCTCTTTCCCCGCGTCCAGCAGGTCTCGATCGCATGGCGTATCGCCCTTTCGACGCGGGGGCCTGTCGTATTGTACTTCCTTGCTATGGCCGGATAGAGCATTTTTGTCACCGACCCCAGCATTTCTGTGTCTTTTGCCGAAAGGATGATCGCATCACGAAGATAGTGATAGCCTCTTATGTTCGCCGGAATACCCAGCTCGTGAAACAACTCCGTTACATTGAGCTCAAGTACGTTCATTTCTCCTTCACGCAGCTTCATACGCGCTTCACGCATTCTGTACTTTGCCGTCTGCCCCATCGGACGGGTCACGGCTATCTTTCTGTTCGTTCTGCGAAGCTTCGGTACAATTGAGTCGAAAATGACAAGGTCAAGGCTGTGTTCTCTGAGCAGATGCATGAATTCCTGCTCAGTGTGTGCACTTCCCACGAGCCTCAGGGAATCGTCATCTTTTATCATGCGGCTCAGAAGTTCATCCGCTTCGATGCTGTCGTCTGCAATTGCAACGTTGATTTTGTCCATGAAGGTGTCTCCTTTCTGTAACGATTGTGCACTAATCATTATACAGAACCGGCGGATATCTGTTCAAGTATTATATTCTGATTTTTCGGTAATTCGTTCGAGAAAATTCGACAAAATTCGACATTTGCAATCATATTTTGCAATACTATAGTATTTTGGCCCAGAAACGTCCCCATTGGCCCACATTTCCTGTTTCACATTTTCGCCTTCTCTTCTTCCGCCAGCCGCTTCATCTCGCCCGCGTTCTCCAGCACCGCGGGGGTGATGGCAGCGCCGCCGAGGAGGCGGGCAAGCTCGCGGACTGAGCTTTCGGGGTTCATCAGATGGATCTGCGTGGTGGTTCCGCCGGATTCATCGGCGTGTTTTTCGATCTCGAAGTGGCGGTCGGCCATGGCGGCGATCTGCGGAAGGTGCGTGATGCAGATCACCTGGCGGTGCCTTCCGATCTCGGCCATCTTTCGGGCCACCATCTGGGCGGTACGGCCGCTGATGCCGGTGTCGATCTCGTCGAAGATGAGCGTACCGATGCGGTCCTTGTCGGCCAGTATTGCCTTGATCGCCAGCATGATACGGCTGAGCTCGCCGCCCGAGACGATCCGTCCGAGAGGAAGAAGGCTTTCTCCGGGATTTGTCGCAATCTCGTACTCGATGTCGTCAGCTCCGTCCGCAGAAGGTTTTTTCCCGTCGAAACGGATGGAAAAACGAACGTCGAGGAAATTGAGATCTTTCAGACCTTTTATGATCTCCTGCTCGAGACCCGCGGCATATTTTCGGCGGATATCCGACAGATTGCGACATTCTTCGGCAAGCGCCTTCTCCGCTTTATCAAGTGCGGCCTCCGCTTTTCGCAGGTTCTCCTCATAGTTCTGCAGTTCCAGAAGCTTTGCGCTCTGCTGCTCCTGATACTGAAGGATCGCCTCGATCGTCTGCCCGTACCTGGATTTCATGTCGTTCAGCAGATTCAGCCGTTCTTCGGTCTCATGGAAGGTCTCCTCGTCGAACCAGAGCGAATCCATGTATGAGGAGATCTCGCGGTTAAAATCCTCCAGCAGCGCCTCGATGTCGGTGAGGGAGGTATGCAGGGACGAAAGATCCTCGTCGTATTCCAGAAGCCTTCCCAGATCGTGTACGGCTGTCCCGATGAGGTCTGCAGCCATACGCTCTCCGCCCGTCGCCTCGTGCACACTGTAGATCGTCTCGGAGATCTTTCGGCTGTTGACCAGCTTACGGTAAGTCTTCTCGAGTTCTTCGTCCTCGCCGGGCTTAAGCGCCGCCGCCTCGATCTCGTTGACCTCGAATTCCAGAAATGCCGCCTCGCGCCTTCTCTTCTCTTCATCCGACTCAAAAGAATCCAGATGCTTTTTGGCCCGGGTGTATTCGCGGTATGCTTCCTTTGTCCTCTGCAGCGCTTCTTCGGTCTCTTTTCCGCCGTAGGCATCCAGGATCTGCAGCTGTTTGTCCCGGTAGAGGAGCGACTGGTGTTCGTGCTGTCCGTGTATGTCAAGAAGACACGCAGCGGCAGCCTTCATCTGACTGACCGTGCCTGTCTCCCCGTTGATCCTGCAGACGCTTCTGCCCTCAGTGATCCTGCGGGTAAGAAGTACCTGCCCTTCTTCTGTTTGTATCCCCAGATCCGCAAGCACCGCTTCGGTCTCGGGGTCATCCACCTGAAACAGCAGCTCCACAAGGGCACTGCTGCTGTTCTGCCTGATCATTTCTTTTGATATTCTTCCGCCGAGGATCAGCTGCATGGACCCCAGCAGGATCGATTTGCCCGCGCCGGTCTCACCGGTAAGGATATTGAGGCCGGTGCCGAATTCCACATCGGCCTCTTCGATCAGCGCAAGATTTTTTACGTGCAGATTAACAAGCATATCTAACCGGTCCCCTTTCTGTCACTGCACAAGAGCCAGCACACGTTCGGTGACTGTCTCGGCCTCGTCGGAGTTCCGAAGTGCGCACATGATCGTGTCATCTCCCGCGATGGAGCCCAGGATCTCGGGCCATTTCATCGCATCGAGCGCTGCGGCTACGCCCATAGCCATTCCGGGGACCGTGCGGATGACGACAAGATTCTGCGCCGCATCGGCCGAGACGATCGCATCTCTCATCACCCGTGAATATTTATCCCCTGTACCTTCCGAAGAACCTTCGAGGATCGCATAGCGCGATTTGCCGTCCTTCCCCGTAACCTTTGTCATGTTCAGTGCGCGGATATCGCGCGAAATCGTGGCCTGCGTAACTTTAAAACCTGATTCATTGAGGCGCGAAGCCAGCTCCTCCTGTGTATCGATATCGTACTTTCGTATCAACTCTATGATTTTTTCATGTCTTGCAGATTTCATCCACTATTCTCCATTTTCTGTCTCAGAACTTCTACGAAGCTCAGGTGATTAAGTTTGAGTATCCTTGTGCGGTCCGTAGCCCGCCTGATGACGATGCGGTCGCCCGTGATCATCGGGATTTCCGTGTCACCGTCAAACGACGCAATGGCCCGCTCGATATCGCTGTGGCGTCCCTTGCCGATCTCTACCGTGATGGTATCCTCGGGCGGAAACACGACGCTTCGCGTATTCATTGTGTGAGGCGCCACCGCCGTCATGATGATCATCGAACCGTTGGGCGATACCACCGGTCCTCCCACCGAGAGACTGTAGCCCGTAGAGCCTGTCGGCGTAGCTATGATGATGCCGTCCGCGTTGTAAGAATTCAGATAAACGCCATTAACATAATTTTTGAACCTGACCACTCTCAAGTGGCCGTCACGCGAAATTACCACATCGTTGAGGGCGATATCGCGCCCCAGCATCTGATCGCCCCGATATACGGTTCCCGAAAGCATCATCCGCTCTTCGATCTCGTAATCGTCACCGATCAGTTTGTCGAGAGCCTCAAAGACAGACTCCCGGCTCACTCCCGCCAGGAAGCCCAGATTGCCCATATTGATGCCCAGCAGAGGGACATCCACGTGCACCATATCGCGCGCCGCCTGAAGAAGCGTGCCGTCGCCGCCCAGGACAAGGATGCATTCCGCATCTTTGGGGATCTGCGTGGGATCGGTGTAATGGTACTCCCCTTCCATCTTTCTTTCGGCCTCCCAGATATCGACCCGGCAGCCTTTGCCGCGCAGATATTCGGTGATGCGTCCTGTGAATGCAAGTCCTTCGTCCTTGTCTGTGTTGGTGATGATGTAGTAGTTTTTCATGGCATGTATGTCCCGCGTCAGTCAAGGGCCAGGTGCGCTTCTCCCACCACCTGTGAGATCAGCTGCTCGTCCGGCCGGCTGCATTCTTTCTCTTCGCTGCATTTTCTGATGTACATCAGATATTCTATGTTTCCTTCAGGCCCCTTGACCGGGGAGAAGGTAAGCCCTTTTATATCAAAATGAAGGTCCGCCGCAAAACCGGTGGTCCGTTCGATCACCTCGCGGTGCACCGAAGGATCGCGCACGACCCCCTTTTTGCCCACCTTTTCACGTCCTGCTTCGAACTGCGGCTTGATCAGGCAGACCATCTCCGCATTTTCCCTGAGAAGTTCGCGGGCAGGCGGAAGCACCTTTGAGAGTGAGATGAACGACACGTCGACCGAGGCAAAATCGAGCGGCTCCCCGATGTCCTCGGGCTTTACATAACGGATGTTGGTGCGTTCCATACACACGACCCGCTCGTCGGAACGAAGTGACCAGTCGAGCTGACCGTATCCCACGTCCACCGCATACACTTTGGCTGCCCCGTTTTGCAGCATGCAGTCGGTAAAACCGCCGGTGGAGGCGCCGATGTCCATGCACACAAACCCGTCCGGCGACAGGCCGAACTCGCTCATGGCTTTTGCAAGCTTTAAGCCTCCGCGGCTGACATAAGGCAGGGTGTTTCCGCGGACTTCGATCTTTACGTCGTCCTTGAACATGGAGCCTGCCTTGTCCTCCTTCTCGCCGTTCACATAGACATTTCCTGCCATGATGGCGGCCTTCGCCTTTTCTCTGGAGGGGCAGAGACCCCGTTCTGTTACGATGATATCCAGTCTTTTCTTCATATTATTTATCTGTCAGTCCAACCCAGAGTTCCCTGATCTTTTCCTCCACATCGTGCGAAGAAAGCCCGCATTCGCGCAGCAGATTCTCCGATTTGCCGTGGGTGATAAAGCTGTCCGGAAACGCCATGTTTACTATTCTTGTATCGATTTTTTCGCTGTTCAGGTAAGCGGCGGCCATGGAGCCGAAGCCTCCCTGCAGCACCCCTTCTTCTACCGTTATGAGAGCATCATGCGCAGCGGCGAGCTTTTTCAGCAGATCTTTGTCGATCGGCTTTGCAAAACGCGCATTGACCACTGTCGGACAGATGCCTTCTTCCTTCAGCCGCTCTGCCGCTTCCAGACATACCTTCACACGGCTTCCCAGCGCGACCACTGCCACACGCTCGCCTTCGCAGACCACCTCGCCGCGCCCGTATTCCACGGGACAGGAGGAGGCGCGTTTATTGGCAGGGCCTTTGGGATAGCGGATCGCGCACGGCCCGTCCAGGCGGCAGGCCAGCTCCAGCATCTCAACAAGCTCGCTGCAGGTTGAAGGAGCCATCACCGTCATGTTCGGTATCATAGAAAGATATGTGATATCGAAGCATCCGTGATGCGTCTCGCCGTCGGCGCCTACGATGCCCGCCCTGTCGATGGCGAAGATCACGTGCAGGTTCTGCATGCATACGTCATGGATGATCTGATCGATGCCGCGCTGCAGGAACGAGGAATAGATGGCGACCACCGGGATCATTCCGCCTAGCGCCATACCTGCCGCAAATGTCACCGCATGTTCTTCGGCGATGCCCACATCGAAGAACCTTTCGGGATACAGATGGGCAAACCTTTTGAGCCCTGTTCCTTCAGGCATGGCGGCAGTCACCGTGCAGAGATTGTCATATTTCTTTCCCAGATCTGCGACCGCTTTGGAGAAGACGTCCGTGTACTGGGGATATTTCTTTTTTTCTTTCTGTTCTCCGGTCGCGATATCGAAGGGTCCGGTTCCGTGGAAACGGTCGGGATGAAGCCTTGCCGGTTCGTATCCGTGTCCTTTTTCGGTCACCACATGGACCAGCACGGCCCCCTTCACTTTTTTCGCCTCATTGAAAGCCCGCATCATCTGGCGCATATTGTGGCCGTCGACCGGTCCCAGATACGTGAGGCCCATATTTTCAAAAAGCATGCCGGGGATAAACAGCTGCTTGATGCTGCTCTTCCCCCTGCGCACAGATTCTACGATCTTTTCTCCCACGTGGGGAACTTTATTGAGCGTCTTGGTGACGCCCATCTTAAGACCGGTGTATGTTTCCGCCGTCCTGATCACGCCCAGGTAGCCGGACATGCCGCCCACGTTTCGCGAGATAGACATGTTGTTATCGTTCAGGACGATGATAAAGTTGGTCTCCAGGAGGGCGGCGTTGTTGAGCGCCTCGTAGGCCATTCCGCCGGTCAGCGCACCGTCCCCGATGACCGACACTACGCGGTAGGATTCGTGCAGAAGGTCTCTGGCTTTTACATAGCCCAGCCCCGCCGAGACGGAATTTGAGCTGTGCCCGGTATCGAAGGAGTCACAGCTGCTCTCGCATCTTTTGGGGAAGCCGGCCAGGCCGCCCTCCTGCCGGAGTGTATCAAACCGGTCTTTTCGGCCGGTCAGGATCTTGTGAGTGTAGGACTGGTGTCCCACATCCCAGATGAGCTTGTCGTAAGGGAGATCGAGCACGTTGTGAAGAGCCATGGTAAGCTCCACTGCCCCCAGGTTTGAGGCCAGGTGTCCTCCCGTCTCTGATACGGATTCGATCAGAAAGTCGCGTATCTCCTGCGCAAGCACCGGAAAATCCGATAGCGGTATTTTTTTTATATCGTTTGGTCCGTTGATCTTTTCAAGAACCATGGAATCCCCTCTTTCATTTGTCTCTGCTCATCAGATACTGAATCAGAAACAGAATAAACTCGTCGTCCCCTCCTATAGAGGAAATAAGGACGGAGGCCTCGCGCGTAAAGCGCAGCACCTCAAGCATGGAGGCTTCGACCCCGTGGATCGTGACGTATGTTATCTTTTGATTCCGCTCGTCACTGTGGAGCGGCTTGCCTATCTTTTTTTCGTCACCCGTTACATCAAGGATGTCGTCCCTGATCTGGAAGGCAAGGCCGATCATCCTGCCGGCCTTTTCCATCAGGGCTATTTCGCTTTTATCTGCCCCCGCAAGCATTGCGCCGGCCATCATGGATGCCTCGATCAGAGCGGAGGTTTTGTTCTGGTATATGTATTCGAGCATCTTGTCGGATTTCGGCTTGCCGTCTGTGCGCACGTCCACACACTGGCCTCCCAGCATGCCGTTGAGGCCGGTCTTGTTCGCGATCACACGCATGGCTCTCCAGACCTTTTCGTAGTCCTCGGTGAGGCCGAATGCCTGCAGCATCGTCTCGTAGGCATAGTTAAGCAGGGCATCGCCTGCCAGCACGCCCATGTTTTCGCCGTATACCTTATGTGTGGTAAGCCTGCCGCGCCTGTAATCGTCATTATCGATCGCCGGAAGATCATCGTGCACCAGTGAGTGCGTGTGGATCATCTCGATGGCCGCCATAAACGGCTCGACGATCCATCCTTCTCCTTCGAACAGATCGAATACCGCTTTCATCAGCACCGGCCTGATCCTTTTGCCTCCCGCCGTAAGCGAGTAGGCCATTGCATCTGCAAGTTCGGTGGAGAAGCCGCGGGAGCGTGGAAGGTATTCTTTTATTACTTCATTAGCTTCGGCCGTTCTGGCCTGTAATTCATCCTTGAAATTCACTGAACGTCCCATCCTCATTTATCTGAAGCATCTTTTTTTCAACAGTATCAAGGCGACTGTTGCAGTATTTCAGGAGTTCCATTCCCTGCTGATAAAGAGCGAATGAATCCTCCAGTGAAGTGTTTTTGTCCTCCAGCTTTGCCGCTATGGCATCGAGCTTTTGGAAAGCTTCTTCGATCTTCAGTCCGTCATTTTCATTTTTGACCGGATCAGCCATTACCTATATCTCCTTTTTTTGCTTTGGAAAGAACCGCTGCGCGGTAGCTTCCGTCTGTCACGTACACGTCTATGGTGTCGCCCGGAGTTATTTGCTCTATGCTTGTCACAGCAGGGCCCCCGGGTAAAGATACGTAGGAGTATCCGCTCTGCAGCCGGTGAAGGGGAGAAAGCCCCGCAAATCTTTCCGCATACACGGACAGGCGATGGCGCGAATCTCTTATTTTGCCGTTCATGGCCTCGCTGATACGGTCCTCCTGATCGATCAGATACTGTCTGTTCTCTTTGAGAAGGCTTTCGGGACTGCGCCTTCTCAGCTTTTCGGAATAAAGCAGAAGCTGCTGCCGCATCAGGTCGGTGCGGGAAAATGCCGCGCGCTTTATCCTGTCGGTATATTGCCTGAAGCGCATTACCACCTGGGCATAATCGTTTACCGCCAGCTCGGCCGCTGCCGAGGGAGTCGGTGCCCTGAGGTCGGCCACAAAGTCCGCTATGGTAAAGTCGGTCTCGTGACCTACTGCGGAGATGATGGGCGTCCGGCAGTCAAATATGGCTCTCGCCACGATCTCTTCGTTGAAGGCCCAGAGGTCCTCGATCGAGCCGCCTCCGCGCCCTGCGATGATGACGTCCACGCCGAGCCGGTCGAGGGTCTGTATGCCGCGCACGATGCTTTCGGCGGCGCCGCTGCCCTGCACGAGTGCGGGGTACAGGATGATCTGCAGGAAGGGATTTCGCCTGAGCGAAACATTGCGGATATCCTGAACGGCGGCTCCCGTCGGTGCGGTGACTACGCCGAGCGTCCGCACGAAATCGGGGATCTTCTTTTTATACTCCTGCGAAAACATGCCCATGTCTTCGAGTTCCTGTTTTAACGCAAGATAGCGCTCATACAGGAGTCCCGAGCCTTCGAGCGTGATCTCTTTGGCATAGAGCTGGTACTTTCCGTCCCTCTCATATACTTCGATACTGCCGCAGACCACTACCCGGTCGCCGTCTTTCATGCGAAAAGCAAGCCCGCGCCGCTGTCCGGCGAACATGACACAGCTGATCGTGCCGCCTTCGTCCTTCAGCGAAAAATAGATGTGGCCGGAGGTGTGATATTTGCAGTTCGACACTTCGCCCTTAACCCAGATTCTTCGCAGAAAGAAGTCCTGTGCGAACATGTTCTTCACATATCTGTTGACCTGCGCTACGGAATAGATGTTATTGCTGCTCTGCATGCTGCTCTGCCCTCTTGTCTTCAGGCTGCCGGTTATCCTCTGTTTCCTCCGGCTCTTCTTTGTTATCCGATTCCTTCGGCTCCTCTTTGTTTTCCGGTTCTTTCGACTTTTCGGGGAGCCTTGCGGCTTTGCCCAGAATGCCGTTTACGAAGGAGCCCGATGTGTCGCCGCCAAAACGTTTGGCGATCTCTACCGCCTCATTGATGGCTACGCCCACGGGTACATCCTCGTCATATTTCATTTCGTACACGGCAAGCCTAAGGGTCGTCAGGTCGACTCTGTTCATACGCCGTGTTTTCCATCCTTTGCTGACCTCGTTGAGTATCTCATCGATATCGTCAAGATGCTCTCTGACGTGGGCGTACTTGCTCTCCATATATTCGCGGTCCGCGTCCGACAGTTCTTCGAGGCTGTCAAAATAGAGGGCAAGCTGCTCGGGCATCTCCTCTTTTGTGTTGAATTCTGCCAGAAACAGCAGTTTAAAAATGTGTTCTCTGAGTTCGGAACGGCGCATGCGTTTCCTCCTTACCGTTATTCATCTTTTTACTTATGCCTCGATGTGGAAGTCTGTCAAAAAAAAGGAAAGCTGTTACTTTCCTTTTTCTTCTCCATCCATGTCGATATCTGCGATATGGACATTCACCGCCGGTACCTCCAGCCCTGTCATGTTTTCAATGGAAGATTTTACTCTTTCCTGCACTGCCTTGCTTGTCTCAAGCAAATTCTTTCCATAATCGATATTCAGATTTAGGTCGACAGTTACTTTGTTGTCTTCGATTGCAACTTTGACGCCTTTGGAGAGGCTTTTTTTGCCGAGCTTGCTGACCAGTTCGTTGGTGATGTTTCCCGCCATAGAGGCGACACCTTCCACCTCGGTAGCGGCGAGGCCCGCTATGATCGTGATGACTTCATCTGCAATATGCACTTCTCCGATGCCTCCCAGGTCCTGTAATTTATATACTATTCTTTTATCAGCCATAATAACCTCCGTATATGTATTCTCATTATAACAGACATGGACGTAAAAGGAAAGTAGAAAGTAAAAATTAAGGGGGTGGGTCAATTGACCCACCCCCTTAATTTTTACTGAACTCCGTCAGCACCAGCCCCGGATTCCGATCCAGGGTCATGCCCACGCTCCATGAATTGACGAACAGAAGCAGCGGGTTGCCTTTGAGGTCGGTTACTTTCTTCATGTCGGAGGTGCCGGTGATGTTCTCCACCTTCATCTCCTCTTTGTTCTGAATCCAGCGGATGTGCTCGTACGGAAGCATGTCGAGCGCTATTTCCACATTGTATTCGTTTTCAAGCCTGTATTTGAGCACGTCAAACTGCAGGACGCCCACGACGCCCACGATGATCTCTTCGAGGCCGGTGTTCAGCTCCCGGAAGATCTGGATGGCGCCTTCCTGGGCGATCTGATTGATGCCTTTGACAAACTGTTTACGTTTCATCGTATCGATCTGGCGCACTCGGGCGAAATGCTCGGGAGCGAAGGTCGGGATTCCTTCGAAGGCGAATTTGTTCCCCGGTGTGCAGATGGTATCTCCGATGCTGAAGATGCCCGGGTCGAACACGCCGATGATGTCGCCGGCGTAGGCCTCGTCCACCACGTGGCGCGATTCCGCCATCATCTGCTGCGGCTGAAGGAGGCGCATTTTTTTGTCGCCCTGTACATGATACACTTCCTCGGCGGCCTCAAATTTGCCCGAGCAGATGCGCATGAAGGCGATCCTGTCGCGGTGCGCCTTGTTCATGTTCGCCTGGATCTTGAACACGAAGGCCGAGAACACATCGTCCATGGGATCGATGACTCCGGCATCCGAGGTACGGGGAAGCGGCGATGTGGTCATCTGCAGGAAATGCTGCAGGAAGGTCTCCACACCAAAGTTGGTAAGCGCAGAACCGAAGAACACCGGGGTGAGTCTTCCGGCACTCACTTCTTCCTGGTCAAAATCGGCGCTTGCTCCGTCCAGCAGCTCGATCTCTTCAAACAGCTGTTCCTTCTGCTCAGGGTCCATCACGCCGTCGATGCGGTCGTCATCAAGAGGAATCTCTTCGATCACGCCTTCTTTTGTTCCCTTCTGTGTATCGGAGAAAATAAGCACGTTTCTCGTATTGCGGTCGTACACACCGCGGAACTTTTTGCCCGAGCCGATCGGCCAGTTGATCGGGCAGGTCGCGATGCCCAGCTCCTTTTCGATCTCGTCCAGAAGATCGAACGTGTCGTTTGCGTCCCTGTCCATCTTATTGATGAAGGTGAAGATCGGAATATGGCGCATCACGCATACTTTGAACAGCTTACGCGTCTGCGCCTCGACGCCTTTAGATCCGTCGATGACCATGACCGCGGAATCCGCCGCCATCAGCGTTCTGTAGGTATCCTCGGAGAAGTCCTGATGGCCGGGCGTGTCCAGGATATTGATGCATTTTCCGTTATAGTGAAACTGGAGCACCGATGAGGTAACGGAAATACCTCTCTCCTTCTCGATCTCCATCCAGTCGGACACCGCGTGGCGCGCCGTAGCCTTGCCCTTTACGCTGCCGGCAAGGTTGATTGCGCCGCCGTACAGCAGAAATTTTTCGGTCAATGTTGTTTTGCCGGCATCCGGGTGAGAGATGATGGCAAAGGTTCTTCTTTTTTCGATTTCGTTTGTATATTGTGACACAGTATTAATTGCCTCCCAAATCATTGTGCGGAGATGTCCGCCTCGGTGTATTCCATTCGTAAAGTGAGCGGATTTCGGCTCCACACAGCCCCCGCATAGCCCTCGTCAAGCTTAAGCAGTACGTGCGTTCCTTCGTCCATGGGTATCGTTCGCAGATCACGTGACAGACCTTCGCCCGTCCATTTGATGTAGGCCTCGCGGAGCGCCCATTCATTAAAGAACCTCTCCACCATGTTGTCCGCCCTCAAGATCCGGGGGATCATGGGATGAGGAACCATCCTTTTCAGCATCGTCTCGAATTTAAGCGTCTGGTACTCCTGCACGTCGATGCCTACGGGCTCCGGGGCGAAAATACACATCACGTATTTGCCCGAATGACTGATATTATAATGTATACCGGGCTCCAATGTAAAGAACGGTTTTCCATGTTCTCCCTTTGCGCGGGGCTCAAATTTAAGTTCTTTGCCGAATTCTTTTAAAAGTCCGATCTCCAGGAGCTTTTCGCCTACCATATGCTCGGTCTTTTTTTTCTGTTCTTCTTCGCTCAATATCGTATAGTAGATGATTCCTTCCATGAAAGGCTGCGCTCCTTTCTGCGGCTCTGCTGCCCCACAAGTCCCGTCTCTTCGAGGAAGCGGGAGGGTTCTCTCGTTTTTTCGAACTGCCGATTTACATGGCAGAGTGTCAGTTCTTTTGACGCACGGGTCATCCCTACGTAGAACAGGCGCCTTTCCTCCTCGATGGCTTCGGGCAGCACGGCTTTTCGGTAGGGAATGCTTCCTTCGTTTACATTCAGGATGAAAACGTTGGAGAATTCCAGCCCCTTCACCCTGTGGAGCGTCGAGATCACCACGCCTTCGGGCTGTTCGTCCTGTTTCTGCGCCTGCTCCTCGAGCATTTTTGCGTACTCTTCGATGTGGGCCTCCCACTCCTCAAGGCTGTTTTTTCCTTTTGTGCTCTCGTGGATCTCGTCCAGCGTCTCTATCAGCTCGTCGGCATTTATTTTACGATACGCGGCGTAATCCTGCAAGTAATCTTCGTATCCTACTGCCTTTCGGATAAAATTGACCGCTGCGTAGGGGTTCAGCTTCTTGATGATCTTCAGATGATTCTGCATGGTCACCAGGCGGTCCACCATCCAGTCCTTGTCGCTGTAGTACGCGAGGAGCGATCTAATGCCCACGTCGCGCGCGGAAGCAGCCTCGCGCGAGATATACCTGTTGGGGCGGTTCATCACCTGCAGGAAGTATTTGCGGTCCTTCTCCCCCGCCGCCAGGTGCATGTAGGCCAGCATGTCTTTGCAGATAAAGTGGTTAAAGATGTTCGGCAGCTGTTCCTTCATTACAAAGGGAATCTGGAATTCCATCAGCTTCTGCACCAGGCCTTCCGCCTCGCGGTTTGTGCGGAAAAGCACGGCCATGTCGGAATACTTTCCGCCGTTCTCTGCCAGCTTTTGGGCTTTTCTCACCACGTAGGCATATTCTTCGGGCGGAGAATCGAAAGTCAGCGTCTTTACCGGGGTTCCCGGTTCGTTTACGGTTTGAAGCTTTTTGTCGAAACGCGCTTTATTGTGCCCGATCACGTTGAGCGCGGCGTCCAGCACGTTTCCGGTGCACCGATAATTGGTGTCCAGGAGGATCTGGCCTGCGTCTTTATAATCTTTGGGGAAGTTCAGCATGATCTCCGGCCTTGCGCCGCGGAACCGGTAGATCGACTGGTCGTCGTCTCCGACCACGAACAGGTTGTTCTCCGGCGCGGCGAGCATCCTGATCACATCGTACTGCAGACTGCTGACATCCTGGAATTCATCGACGAGGATATAGGTAAATTTTTTCTGCCAGGCTGCGAGGATGTCCGGCCTTTTTTGGAAAAGCTCGTAGCAGTACAGGATCATGTCGTCAAAATCGAGCTTTCTACGATTGTTTTTTATCTCGCGGTAGTCCCTGAAGATGGCCTTGAACACCTCGTCGGAGCAGGTGGCGGAATAATAGTGTTCGATGTCGATGCGGTTTCCTTTTACGGTGCCGATCTCGCGCGACAGATCCTCGAGGAAATCTCCCTCCGTTGCCAGGTCGGGACTTCTGTTCATCGCGATCTCCTTCAGGATCTCAAATTTTTCACCTTCCGACAGGATATTGCCGGGGCCCAGATGATACGCGGCTTTCAGGATGCCGTAGAATATGCCGTGGAATGTGCCGAAGGTCACCTGCGTCTGTCTGCTGCCGATGCGGGCCAGAAAACGCTCCCTCATCTCGCGTGCCGCGGCGCGCGAAAACGTCACAACCAGAATATGGGAAGGCTCTGCCTCCCCTGAACTGATCAGATATTCCGTTCTGCTTACGATGACGGATGTTTTCCCCGAACCGGGGCCTGCCAGGACCATCATGGG
>CADCPK010000321.1 GCA_902803215.1 uncultured Lachnospiraceae bacterium | reverse complement strand
TACCTGGATAGAAGAAAAAAAGAGGGAGATCTCCCACCGGATCATCGAAATTCTGAACCGGCAGAAACTCTCCCCCCGCCGCTGCATAATCTGCGGCCGAAAACTGTCCTGGAACCATAAATATAAATTCTGCGATCATTGCTATAATATGCGGTATCTTTGAGTGACGAAGGGGGGATAAACAGGGGACGGTTTCTCGTTTCAAGCGTTGAAGCGGGTTAAAATATCTACTGTGACTACTCTTGGGGTGTGAAACAGGGGACGGTTCCTAGTTTCAAGCGCTGAAGCAAGTTGAGAAATCTACTGTGTTTACGCTTGAAACGAGGAACCGTCCCCTGTTTCACTTCGCATGCCCGGAAAACACAAAAGGACCGTCCCCGTGTGTTTTCCCTTGTTCCACAACGCAAGAATTGGGCCACTGAGAAACGTCCCCATTGGCCCACTTGTTCCACAACGCAAAAATAAGCGTGCCCGAAAGGAGAGGGGGTTCGGGGGAGAGGAAAGCGGGCTTCGCAACTCTGAGCGCTCCTCTCCCCCGATCAGTAGAGCCCGAGACCCCGTCTCGGTAAAGAGAAAAAAGAGGAGCCCGAGGACACTCCTCGGAAGAGAGTGAGAGACCCCTCTCTCTACGCATTGACCACCTTCCCCGTATACAACTGATAATACTTCCCTTGCTGCGCGATCAGATCGTCGTGGCTCCCCCGCTCAATAATCCTTCCCTGTTCCATAACCATGATACAGTCAGAGTTGCGGATCGTGGAAAGCCTGTGCGCGATCACGAAGGACGTCCTGCCTTTCATCAGCGCATCCAGCCCCTCCTGCACCAGCTTCTCGGTACGTGTATCGATGGAGCTGGTTGCTTCGTCCAGAACCAGCACGGGCGGATCGTAGATGGCGGCGCGGGCAATGGCCAGCAGCTGGCGCTGGCCCTGGCTCAGGTTGGCACCGTTGGCGGTCAGCATGGTATCGTAGCCCTGAGGCAGACGGCGGATAAAACCGTCGGCGTTGGCGAGTTTGGCAGCCTTCACCACTTCTTCATCCGTAGCGTCCAGTTTTCCGAAGCGGATATTCTCCGCCACCGTTCCGGTGAACAGATGTGTATCCTGCAGAACAAGCCCCATGGACCTGCGAAGGTCGGCCTTTTTGATCTTGTTGACGTTGATGCCGTCGATGCGGATCTTTCCGTCTTCGATATCGTAGAAGCGGTTGATCAGGTTGATGATGGTAGTCTTACCTGCGCCTGTGGCTCCGACGAAGGCGATCTTCTGGCCGGGCTTCGCATAAACGTCGATGTCATAGAGGATCTGCTTTTCGGGAACATAGCCGAAATCGACGCCTGCGTACACGACATCGCCCTCCAGCATGCGGTAGGTGGTGGTGTTATCAGCTTTGTGATAATGCTTCCAGGCCCACTTGCCGGTCCTTTCTTTGCTCTCTTCAACCTCACCTTTCTCGTTGACTTTCGCATTTACCAGCATAACGTAACCGTCGTCCACCTCGGGATCGGTGTCCAGAAGAGTAAAGATACGGTCCGCGCCGGCCATAGCCATGACGATGAAGTTGAGCTGCTGGCTGATCTGGTTGATCGGCATGGCAAAGCTTCGGTTAAAGCTGAGGAAGGAAGCCAGACTTCCCAGACTCAGGCTGCCTGTATAGATGGCCAGCATGCCGCCGACCACTGCTGCAAGCACGTAGCTCAGGTTTCCGAGCTGCGCGTTGACAGGCATCAGCACGTTTGCATATTTGTTTGCGTTGTTCGCGGAATCGAACAGCTGATCGTTGAGCTTTTCAAATTCCTCGATCGCTTCGGGCTCGTGGTTGAAGACCTGCACGACTTTCTGGCCGTTCATCATCTCTTCAATGTGGGCGTTTACTGTCGCGATGTCCTTCTGCTGAGCCATAAAATATTTACCACTTCGCATAGCGATGGCTTTTGATGCGTTCATGATCACGATCACCATGACCACGCTCAGGCAGGTGAGCGGAAGAGAAAGACGGATCATGCAGATGAACACGGTGACGATCGTAATACCGCTGTTCAAAAACTGCGGGAGACTCTGCGACACCATCTGACGGAGCGTGTCGATATCGTTGGTGTACATCGACATGATATCGCCGTGGGGATGCGTGTCGAAATAGCGGATCGGCAGATCCTGCATATGATCGAACATGGCGCGTCTCAGCTTATCCAGCGTTCCCTGGGTCACACGTGCCATGACCAGGTTCTGGACGAGAGCGGCGACGATGCCGATGCCGTAGAACATGACCATGGTAAGAATGGCGCCGGCCAGCGGACCGTAGTCAGGATTTTCCTGCCCGGTCATCGGTATGATATAGTCGTCGATCAGGGTCTGCATAAACAGCGTACCGCGTGTGTTGGCAAATACGGTGATGACGATGCAGATCGCTACCACGATCAGCTGCGGGGCAAAATTCTGAAAGAGGAATTTGAACAGGCGCTTGATGGTGCCTGCACTGTTTTTAATATCGCCCTTCTGTCTGGGCACTGCTCGCTGTCTTGGCATATCAGGCACCTCCTTTCGCTTCGTCAAAGTCTCCGGTGCCGCCGGTCTGGGATTCGAAGACATCGCGGTAGATCTCGTTAGTCTCGAGCAGTTCTTCATGCGTGCCTACGCCGTTGATCTTTCCGTTGTCCATGACGATGATGCGGTCGGCATCCTGCACGGAAGAGATTCGCTGTGCAATGATCAGCTTGGTGGTGCCGGGGATCTCGTCGCGGAAGGCCTTACGGATTTTGGCATCCGTTGCGGTGTCGACGGCGCTGGTGCTGTCATCGAGGATCAGCACTTTGGGTTTTTTGAGAAGAGCTCTGGCGATACACAGTCTTTGGCGCTGGCCGCCTGAAACATTGGTTCCGCCCTGCTCGATGTGCGTGTCGTATCCATCCGGGAAGCGCTCGATGAATTCGTCGGCGCAGGCCAGACGACAGACTCTCTGACATTCCTCGTCAGTCGCGTTCGGGTCGCCCCAGCGCAGGTTTTCGTAGATGGAACCCGAGAAGAGGACGTTCTTCTGCAGAACTACCGACACTTCGTCGCGGAGCGTCACCAGATCGTAGTCCCTGACATCGCGGCCGCCCACGCTCAGGCTGCCGTCGGTGACATCGTAGAGACGGGAGATCAGGTTGACCAGAGAGGTCTTGGCCGAACCGGTGCTTCCGATGATGCCGATCACTTCGCCGCTCTTTATATCCAGGTTGATATCGCTGAGGACAGGCTCTTTGCTTTTTTCGTTATAAGCAAAGTAGACATGGTCGAAGCGGATCGAGCCGTCTGCCACTTCTTTGACCGGATCATCCGGGTTGGTGATGGAAGGCTCTTCGTTCAGCACTTCTGCGATACGTTCCATGCTCGCTGTGGACATAGTGATCATGACGAAAGCCATGGAGAGCATCATGAGGCTCATCAGGATGTTCATGCTGTAGGTCATGAGGCTCATGAGATTGCCGGTGGTCAGTTCGTTCTGGATGATCATGTGCGCGCCGAACCAGCTGATCAGCATCATGCTGCCATAGGCGGCGGTCATCATCATCGGGGCGTTCAGCGCAAGGATGCTCTCGGCGTGGATGAACTTTTTCATCAGGCCGATGCTGGTCGCGGAAAATTTGGATTTTTCGTGCTCCTCACGCACATAAGCCTTGACCACGCGGATGCCGGTGACGTTTTCCTGCACGCTTTCGTTCATGTTGTCGTATTCTTTGAAGATACGCATGAATACTTTGCGGACGCTGAAGGCTATCGCAAAAAGGCCGCCGCCCAGAAGGATGACGACGCCCACATAGATCGTGGCAAGGCGCGGGCTGATGGTGAACGCCATGACCATCGCAACGATGAGGCTTGCGGGCGAGCGCATGCCCATACGCAGGATCATCTGGTAGGCGTTCTGCAGGTTGGTCACGTCGGTGGTCAGACGGGTGACCAGGCTGGCGGTCGAAAACCGGTCAATGTTTTTGAATGAGAAGGTCTGTATTTTGCGGAACATGGATTCACGCAGATTGTGTGCGAATCCGGTGGAAGCGAGTGCCCCGTATTTGCCGCCCATAAATCCGGCAAAGAGGCCTACGCCCGCCAGCAGCACCATGAGGAAGCCGTTCACCACGATAGCGTTCATGTTGCCGGCGGTGATGCCTTCGTCGACGATGACGGCCATCAGGCGCGGGATCGACATTTCCACAACGACCTCCAGCAGCATGAAGAGAGGCGTCAGGATGGAGGCCTTCTTGTACTGCTTTACCTGAGAAAGTAAGGTCTTTATCATATTATGTCTCCTGTTTATGCTTTATTTTTATTGATAGATGAATCGACATTTTGGATCATCTTTCGCATGACGCGGAAGAAAGTTTTCATATCCTCTTCGGGAATACCCTGTCTTACGAGAGTTTCTGTCGCAATGATGCGGCGGCGCATTACCTGCTCGAATTCGCAGCCTTTTGGCGTCAGCACTACTTTCTTCTGCCTCGCATCATGTGAAGGTGTCTCCCTTCGTATATAACCTGTCTGCTCCAGACTTTGGAGTATGGTGGCAATTGAGGATTTGGCAAGATGCAGCTTATCTTCCAGATCTTTTTGATAAATGTCGGTATCGCGGTGGTCGTAGAGATACCCGATCAGCCAGCCGTGGGTAACCGCTCCGGGGTCTTCACCCGAATCCTCTGCCATGTTCTGCAGGCAGGTTTTCATCTTTTTGGAGAGTTCATGAGTATGGAAACCGACTACTTCTTCGGTGCTGAAGAATCGGCAGCCATTTTCCTGTTTTTCCATAGATCCTCCTTTCTGACGTAATAATGTTCGAAAGCGAACGTTCGAGAGCGAACGTTCGTG
>CADCPK010000320.1 GCA_902803215.1 uncultured Lachnospiraceae bacterium | reverse complement strand
TCGTAAAGCGAAAGCTTTGCAGGCCGCCTGTTGGATAAGATGTCGAGTGAGCTCGGAACATTTGGCTTTTGCCTTGTGTTGCCGAGCCATTTTTATGGAAGAAGGCCTTTTAGTATGGCAAACATTACTCTTACCCGCCTTACTGAGGATGACCGGGAGCAATTCATCCTCGACAACCAATATGCCTTCAAATACGGGGCTATGGAGGAATTCGGGGAACGTGACAACCACTTTGAGGAAGACGGCGAGATCATTTCCCGCAAAACGATAGAGAACAGTATCGATAATGGTGTTGCTTACCGTATCAGGGAAGATGGCAGGATGGTAGGCGGGATGGTATTGACGATAAATGAAGAGACGCAGCATAACCATCTGGACCTGTTGTTTGTCACGCCAGCAGCACACAGCAAAGGTGTAGGCTATGCTGCCTGGCAGGAAGTTGAACGCCTGTATCCGGAAACAAAAGTCTGGGAGACGTGTACTCCCTACTTTGAAACGCGGAACATCCATTTCTATGTCAACAAATGCGGGTTCCATATCGTCGAGTTTTTCAACAGCCATCATCCGGATCCTCATGATCCGGAAACCGACGAAGAAAACAATTATGAGGGTGGAGACTTCGGCGGTATGTTCCGCTTTGAAAAGCGCATGAAGAGATAAGGAAAAGGAAAGCGACTGACTGTAGTTATCGTTCACACAGTTAGCAGACTGTGTGTATGATTGCTTTAAATACAAAAGCATTGCTCATGAAAACACTATTTCTATCAATGATCTCTTGCATCGCAATATAATAAAGAACGACACTATTTCGACATTTATAGTTCAAGGGACAGATTATGAGCTGCTGAATATTGAAATGGAAGATGCACTATTAGACTTTCGGCAAAAAAGCGAATAATTGCCGAAAGTCTAAATCACATGATTCTGTACGATTCACGCAAAACTCGTATGGCGGGAAGATTCAATGAATTTTCTCTTGATAAATGCACTCAATGGGTGTATTATTAAGGCGAGAGAGGAGATGTTGGTATGAGCATAAGGGAATTGCGAAGACAACTGGGCGATACGCAGAGTGAGTTTTCTGCCAGATATGGCATACCCTTTCGTACTGTTCAGAATTGGGAGGCAGGTGTGCGGAAGCCCCCGGAGTATATATTGGAATTATTGGAGCATCGAATTCAGGAGGATCTGGTCAACAGGAGAACGGCAGTCCTTCCTGCATATGATCCCAATAAGAAGAATCTTCCGAGCAGGAGAGACTTTGTAGGCGCTGTTGCCTGGCTGAAGGCAGTGCAGGAGTGCCTTGGAGAGGATGTTGTATTCGGCCTTGATGAGGCTCTGATGTGCCAGGGCGGGTTTGGAGGCCGCAGCGATGAGTATATCGTATGGGTATATGGAGATGATACGGTTGCCCGTTTCAACGGAGTAGCGATACTCGGGAACCATATAAGCCCGTATAGCGTGATAACGAAGAACGGACTTAAGTTTACTGATTTTAACAGGACTCTTTCCGATGCACTTGCGAATGAACCAATCCTTGATATGCAAGGTATTACAGAAGCTGTCAGCAAGTATTATTATTCCAACGGGGAAAGCTTTAGCGGGATATCTGTCGCACCGGAATATCAGGACAGATTTGAAGAGCTGGCAAATGAAGCTATGGAATACTACGACAATTAGGTGGTGACGGTATGATTATTACGAATGAAGAAAAGCTGATGTATGATGTCATGAAATCCATTTATGACAGCGGCATTCCAGTAAGCTTTAAAGGCTCCATGGTTTTGAAGGCCTGCCTGATTGAAGCCGGGTATACAGAGAACACCCGCCATACAGTGGATATTGACGGGAACTGGTATTCGAACGTGCCGCCCACGGCGGAACAGATGGTATCCTCCCTGCAAAAGGCTATTGATGCGGCGGGGATCCCGTTGAAGGTCAGTATTTACAGAATGTATGGGGAGGGACGTTCCGCCGGATTTGAACTGGCGGATCCGTCCACCGACGAGATTCTATTCACCATGGACATTGATGTGAATCGGCCACTGGTGGAGAGCAGAGTCTATGAAATCGAGGGTATAACATTCCGCGGATTCTCTTTGACGCAGATGATAGCGGATAAAGTGGCAGCAATATCCACCGACAAGGTATTTCGAAGAATCAAGGATGTCGTAGACCTGTACTATATTTCACATGTTGTTGATTTCAATGGCGAGGAAGTCCTCCGTGCAATACATGAAAGCGGAAGGAGCATTGAAGATTTTTCGGGATTTACACAGAAACCGGAACAACTGGCACATGCGTATGGGAAATTCAGGTTTTCCCCCGATGTGGAAAAGCCTTCGTTTGAAGAACTATACCAAACAGTTAAAACATATATTGATGAGGTGCTGCCCCAAAGATAGAGTTTTACGACAATCGCTCTGAGTAAAAACGTCATAACGATAATTGTAATAGCCTGGCATAGCAGGCGAAGCGTCTAAACAACTTAATAAAGATATTGTGCATATCAGCCTTTCACAGTCCGTGGGAGGCTGTTTTTTTGCGCGCTAAGGCCGGAGAGCAGCCGCCGTGCTTGCACGGGCGGCTATTCGACGGCTAACGTACATCGAAGCGGCTATCCGCGAGATGTGCGCATCGCGCAGATCGGAAGGGCGGCTTTAGCCGACCTATCCGATCTGAACAGAACCTCACAGGCTCGGTTTTCAGTGCCTCCGTGGCACTAAGATTGTAATGTTCCGAAATGTTAAGGATGGTAATTGATGAAAAGTGCAAAGTAAATAACCAGAAAAGCACAAAATAAAACTTACGAAAAACATAAAATAAAATCGAAGAAAAACGCAAAACAAATCTTGCGAAAATGACAAAATCAGTATATGATGGCATTCAAGGGGGAGGCTTTCATATGGACTATATCAGGAGAATTGTCGATCAGGAGATTGAGAAAAGAAATAAGGCTTTCAATGCAATCAATATTGTAGGTCCCAAGGGGAGCGGCAAGACGAGGACTGCTCAGGAGAGGTGTAAAACCATCATTGAATTTCAGGATGAAGAGCGCCGCGATGGATATATAGCTGTTGCTGAAACGGCACCTCGATTGTTTTTTTCTAATGCTAAGCCCATCCTTTTTGATGAATGGCAGGATGCCCCTAAAATTTGGGGCGCGATCAGAAAAGACTGTGATGATCATCCTGATGCGGTGGGTGAGTATTATTTGACAGGTTCAACCAGTCGAAAAACGGATACACCCCATACCGGAACAGGAAGGATCAGCGAGCTGATCATGTATCCGATGACACTATGGGAAACGGGAGAATCCAATGGTTCAGTATCTTTATCGGATCTGTTTGATCATCCGGAAACCCCTCTGGCAGGCTCATTTTCGCAGACATCTCTTGAGGATCTCTTCTTTGCTGCCTGTCGAGGAGGGTGGCCGAGATGTCTCGCTATATCTGATCGGGAAGCAAAGCTTGAGATAGCGAAAGACTACTACAGGCAGATTTATCAGAAAGATGCCAGCGCTATTGACGGGGTAAAAAGAAATCCGGAGTGGGTACGCACACTGTTGTGGTCATAT
>CADCPK010000319.1 GCA_902803215.1 uncultured Lachnospiraceae bacterium | reverse complement strand
TTTTCATGTTCCAGGAGGCTTTCCGTGTATTCCATGAAGTCTGCCTGTCCGTACCTGGCAATTCATCCCACCACCTACTACTATGTATTTATGGTTAAGATACTCATCAGCCAGATGGGTTCTCCACCATCTTGTTGCTTAAGCTGTTAGAATGACGGAGTATCGGTATGGCGGCCAACCCACCTTGGACTTCGCGTCCGTTCTACAGAGGATGGGGGAATTCTTGCTATGTTATGTTAAACAATAAATTGGAATGCCCGGTAGTCGGGATCGGAACATTTATGCTTTCTCCCGCTGAGCTCGGAAAGAAGTACGGAAAGACTCCCGCCCAGGTCATTCTGCGGTGGCATACCCAGATGGGCTTTGTTGTGATCCCGGGCAGCAAAAATGTTGATCATATCAAGGACAATCTGGATATCCTGGATTTCCGGCTGACAGAAGAAGAAATGGCGGAGATCGCAAAACTGGATAAGGGCGAACGCTATTATCATCGGACAGACGAACAGCTGGCTGGTTTTGCCGCATGGCGTCCTGCATTTGAAACGAAATAACAGAGCTCTCTTTCTTTTCCCTTTTTTTGCGGATACAATTGATTATAATATAACTGCGAAAGCACAGATATTTCTGTGAGATGATCGCACAAATCCGGTTTGACGAAGGGAAGAGATATAGTGATGTGGTTTTGGTTAGCACTTGGTTCAGCGGTCTTTGCCGCGCTGACTTCAATATTGGCAAAAATAGGAATCGAAGGCGTCGGATCAAATCTTGCCACTGCTATCCGTACAATGGTCGTTGTTGCTATGGCATGGGGAATGGTATTTATTACGAATCAGCAGGCCGGAATTAAAGATATCAGCAGGAAAAGCTGGATTTTCCTGATCTTGTCCGGCCTTGCTACAGGTGCTTCATGGCTTTGCTATTACAGAGCATTACAGGTGGGAGACGCTTCAAAAGTCGTTCCGATTGATAAGCTTTCCGTAGTCATCACACTTGTGTTGGCCTTTATTCTTTTACATGAAGAATTCACTGCAAAGTCGGTGATAGGGTGCATCATGATCGGAGCAGGAACATTGCTGATGGTTCTGTAAGACAAACAGAAAGAGGTTGGCATCAGTATAGATCGGGCTGATCTTCATCGCAAATGTTGCGACATCTGTGGCAACACCGGTTGCGGGTCTCTTTATGGTTCTGATATTATGGAAGAAAGTGCTTTTTACCAGCTACAAGGACCCGCGCGTGCTTCAGATCCGTATGACAGTTTGCTATATTTTTGCGGTATATATGACATTTATCGCACTTAGGACGCAGATTCCGAATCTGATCAACTCCTTCAAATGAAGCAATGAATCAATACATCAATGGGTCAAAGAGTACGTTTCTCTTTGACCCGTTTTGTTTGCAGAATCGTTAACGGATGGGGGTTCGGGGACATCAGTGTGCGAATAAGGAGGATTTATAGAAGATGGGAGATATAAGAGCTTGTTCCGTAGATCATGCCGAAAGATATGGAGAAATATATGCGAAAGCCTTTTCCGGAGATCCATGGAATGATCCATGGAAAACGGAAGACGCGGTAATCCATGTGAAGGAAATCCTGGAGATGAAGCACTCATACGGACTGGAATACGTAGAGAACAACTTGGTAGTTGGATTTCTGCTCGGTTCCTCTATGCTGTTTCATTACGGTCGTACTTTTGAAATCAATGATCTTGCCGTGGATCCTGCTTATCAGGGAAAGGGGATAGCTAAAACACTGCTGGATCGATGTATAGAGGACATGAAGGCACAAGGTATCGTTGGGATTCACCTGATCACAGCCAATGAAGGCTTTCTTCCGGATTTCTATGAGAGGCATGGATTTGGCCGTGAGAAGAAAGTAATTCTTATGGGAATGGAATTGTAAGAAGAAAATGGGTATGTCACGAGGATCAGCGAGGAGAACTCCTCCCTGTCCGCAGGGGCGCACCGGCTTTATACCATTAGAAACGTCGTTTAGGAGGTATGATGTGGCTGCGACAGGAAAAGAAGGCACATTGTTCAGAAAAGTAAAAAAAGAAGAGATCATGAACAGGGCAATCATAAAGACCTTGGTGAGCAGAGGCAGAAAGACAATGAGAGAGCTGGATGATAACAGCAAAAGAGCCAATGCACTCTCCAGGGAAACCCTTTTCAATCTGCTGGATTCAAATAAAGATACGGAATACGGCAGAAAATATGGTTTTGCCGATATTCACAGTATAGAAGAGTATCAGAAGAAGGTGCCGCTCTCTTCATACGATGATTATGAGCCCTATATCAGACGAATGATCGACAAAAACGAAAAGAATCTGATCACGGTGAACGAGCCGAAGCACTATGCGCTGAGCTCGGGAAGTATAGGCGTTCCGAAACACATACCTGTGTCGGAGGCTGAACTTACAAAATACAGCAAATACGCGACCAGTATGCTGTTTGGCATTATGGATGAGTATTATCGCAATACGACCGGCAGATCGTTCAAGCGAGGCTTCGGGCTTAGCTGTATAGAGCTCAGATTCCGGGAGACAAAGAATGGTGTGCCGATGGGCGCGATTTCCGGAAATCTCCTTAAACCGGTCCAGGATAAGATCCAGTACCTGGCGGAACCGCCCTGGGATGTCATCAATCCAAAGGAAGAGATGGATCTGAAATACCTGAGAGCCAGATACGCGCTTGAAAGAAAAAATATTGTCTTTCTTGACGGCGCCTTTATGACGGCGCTTGTTGACCAGATCGATTATATCCGCGCAAACTGGGAAATGCTTGTAAAGGATATCTATCACGGCAGAATCGATGAGAGTGTGAACATTCCGGGCCAGTGGCGTGGGAAATTTGAGGCAGGGTTCAGACCAAATCCAGGGAGAGCAAAAGAACTGGCACGTGAATTTAAAAAGGGATTTGATCAGATCATTCCGAGAATCTGGCCGGATATTCAGTTTGTCGGGAGTATCGGGACAGGGGGCTTCTTTACGTACACAAAGAAGATGCGCCGCTACACCGGCAGGAATATACCTTACAGTCATATGACCTATGCTGCTTCGGAAGGCCTGTTTGCGTCAGCCAGGCATGCCGAAGATACCTCCTATGTTCTCATTCCGGATGGAGGGTTCTACGAGTTTATTCCGGCCAAGGCGGAGGATGACTCTGTGATACTTACCATGGATCAGCTTGAGGAAGGGGAAGATTATGAGATCATCGTCACGAATCTTTCGGGCTTTTACCGCTACCGGATCCAGGATGTCATAAGAGTAACGGGATACTACAATGAGTGCCCGATGGTACAGTTTATATACCGCAAGAGCCAGATGATCTCCATAGCAGGCGAAAAGACAAACGAGAAAGCAGTGAGCTGGGCAATCGAACAGTTTATGAGAGATACAGGTCTGATCATTAATGATTACAGCGTATATGCGGACACTGAAACAGAGCCCGGGCGCTATGTATTCTTTATGGAGCCGAGTGAAGTGGTACCGGCAGACAAAAGAGAAGCGTGCAGGAACAGTATTGAAGAGAGAATGATGCAGGCGAATCCTTCTTACGGCGACAAGATCAGAAGAGGGATCCTGGCTCCGCTGGAACTCAGATTTGTGGAGCTGGAGACCTATCAGCTGTATCGGGATCTGATGATATTCAGGGGAACGTCGCCGAATCAGCTGAAACCTGTGCGGGTGCTGGATACACCCATGAAGTACCAGTTCTTTAACGAGCTTTGTGAGGAAACGCTATGAAGCAATACATTGTAGATGCATTTACAGACAAACCATTTTCAGGCAATCCGGCGGCTGTCTGCGTCATGGAAAGCTGGCCTTCCGAAGAATCTATGATGAAGCTGGCAATGGAGAATAATCTTTCTGAGACTGCCTTCATCGTCAAAGAAGATGCCGGCTATCATCTTCGCTGGTTTACACCGGGGACAGAAGTAGAACTCTGCGGGCATGCTACTTTAGCGTCTTCGTATGTGATTCTCACCTTCTTTGAACCGGAAAGCAGCGAAGTCCGGTTCAACACCATGAGCGGAGTTCTGACAGTACGGAAAAAGGGAGATCTCCTGGAAATGGATTTCCCGACTTATCCGCTCACGGAGATTCCGGTGACCGATGAGATGGAGCAGGCTTTCGGGATCCGGCCTGTGAAAGCTGTTCTGGGACTGGACCTGATCTGCATTTTTGAAAATGAAGACCAGGTGCGGCAGATGCAGCCGGATCAGGCACGGCTGATGAAGATCGAAGGACGCATTCAGAATGCGACCGCAAAGGGAGCGGAGACAGACTGTGTCTCCAGAAGTTTCTGTCCTAAGGTGTCTGTCCCGGAGGATCCTGTCTGTGGCTCGGCACACTGCCAGATCGCGGACTATTGGTCCGGGGAACTGAACAAAAAGCAGATTGTTGCTTATCAGGCCTCGAAGCGCGGCGGATATCTGTACTGTGAGATGCGGGAGGATGGCCGGATCAATATCAGCGGGAAAGCAGTCCTGGTGGGGATTGCTGATATAGTGGCTGAGTTATAAACAGGAGGAGAGGGTTCATAAAAGAGATTCAGAAAGAGAGGTCGCAAGTATGTATATCAAACCGTTTATGAGCTCACCTACAGCTGCCTGATCTGGCTGCTGGGCGAGGTCCTATAAGAAAACGAAACGGAGGCAGTGTCGGTATGAAATATACAAAACTTGGCAATAGTGACTTAAACGTATCACGGATCTGCATGGGGTGCATGGGATTCGGCGATGCCGGACGCGGCCAGCATGGCTGGACCCTCGATGAGGATCATTCGAGAGAAATCATAAAGCGCGGGCTGGAGCTGGGGGTCAACTTCTATGACACGGCCATCGCCTATCAGAACGGCACCAGCGAGCAGTATGTCGGCCGCGCACTCCGTGATTTCGCGAAGCGGGACGAAGTTGTCGTAGCCACCAAATTTCTGCCCAGAACACAGGAAGAAATCGAAAGCGGTATCAGCGGCCGGCAGCACATCGAAAATATGATCAATACGAGCCTTCAGAACCTTGGTATGGACTATGTGGACCTGTATATCTATCACATGTGGGATTGGCAGACGCCAATCTATGACATCATGGACGGCCTGAACCGCATTGTGAAGGCAGGTAAAGCCAGATATATCGGCATCTCCAACTGCTTTGCCTGGCAGATCGCCAAAGCAAATGCCCTGGCCGAGAAGGAGGGCTTTGAGAAGTTCGTATCTGTCCAGGGTCATTACAACCTGATCTTCCGCGAGGAAGAGCGGGAAATGGTTCCGTACTGTAATGAAGAGAACATCGCGCTTACGCCTTACAGCGCCCTTGCATCCGGCAGGCTTTCAAGGCTCCCCGGAGAAGGCGGAACCAGGCGTGCTGAGGAAGATACCTACGCAAAGTTCAAATATGACGCGACGGCAGCTCAGGATAATGTGATCATCGGCCGCGTCGCGGAACTGGCCGAAAAGCGCGGTGTGTCCATGACAGAGGTCTCCCTGGCCTGGCTGCTCACAAAAGTGACGTCTCCCGTCGTCGGGGCGACGAAGTTCCACCATATAGAAGGGGCGGCAAAGGCGGTGGACCTCACTCTTGCCCCGGAAGAGATCGGCTATCTGGAAGAGCCCTATGTGCCTCATCCGCTCGCGGGCGTCATGGCGCAGAACAAGCCCGCGGCAGCAAAAGAGAAACACGTCTGGTCCACAGGGAATCAGAAGATCGAAAACAGAGGTTAGAGACGATCTATAAAGAGAGGAGGAGCCAAATAACTATGTTTGACAATTTCCTGATTAGAAAGGACAGCCTTGAGAACGTCTATAAGGACGGAAAGGCGGTCGGCTTCCGTTTTGCTGTCCGCATCGCGGACTACAGAGGGGCGTTTTTGTCCCTGCACAACGGCTACTATATCAGTGTCGACGGAGTGGAGTATCCGAGGGACAGGCAGAGGTTCGAGATCAACGGCAAAGCTCCGAGGAGCTTTGAGGAGATCAAGATGTGCGTCTGGGAGCACTGGGACTACGATGACGAGGCCTATGTGTACGTAGACAAGGAAGGGGGCCTCGACGGCCCGACCCATACCATCGGTCTGCAGCAGTCGGTGCTCTCTCAATACGGCTACATGCCTCACGATGAGGAGTGGGTGAAGAATCCGCCTGTTCCCGGCAGCGGCGCCGGTGCCGGCAAGACAACAGAGATCTGCTATTACACACTGCAGCTGCAGAACTGACGGGGAGGTATCGCCATGGGAATCAAACGAGGAGTTTCATTCTACAGCTATCAGCAGGCCCAGTTCTTCCGCCGGATGAACTGGAAGAATATGGTCAGGGAGCTTCATGACAATCTCAAGTGTGACGGAGTTGAGATCATCGACGAGGCGACGATCCCGCACTATCCCTTCCCGAGTCAGGAATTCATCTATGACTGGAACAGTTATCTGGCAAGATACGACATGAAGGCCGTGACAAAGGATATCTACCTGGATGTCCACCAGTTCCGGGATCATGTCATGACTCACAAAGAAGCGGCCGAGCGGCTGAAATATGATATTAAGCTCGCGGCGGAGATGGGATTTGAGAATGTCCGCTGTCTCATCCTGGTCCCGACGGACGTCATAGAAATGGCTCTTCCGACCGCCGAGAAATACAATGTTCGTATCGGAAAAGAGATCCATGCCCCTTGGCCGATCAACGCGAAAAAGATCAGCGGGGGCGTCGTCGATCCTATCGTCAAGATGACGGCGGATTTCTGCGGGGAGATCATAGAACTGGCGGACAGGACCGGCAGCAAACACGTGGGGCTTGTCCCGGATTTCGGCATATTCCAGCACGCGCCTTCAGAGGTGTCTGTCGCGTATAGAAAGCGCAACTCGAACTGCCCCGAAGCGATCGATTTTATAGTTGAAGAAAGCGTCAATTATGAGAAAGCGGATGACCTCTTCAGAGTCGTCATGGAGAAGTATCCCGGGCTTAAGATGCACCCGATGGAGATGCAGATGCTCGCCCTGCACGAATCTCCGGCCGATCCGGAGGACCTGAGGCCGATCGTCCCTTATATCCTCAGCATACACGGCAAGTTCTACAATATGACCGAGATCCCGGGGGAGCCCGGCCACTATGAAGACAAGTGTATCAACTACGCGGATCCTATTCGTATCCTCAATGAGGAAGGTTATCAGGGATATATCGACTCCGAATATGAGGGCCAGAGGGACCAGCAGGACAGGGGAGAAGAGTTCCTGGCTGATGAGGTCGATCAGGTGCGACGCCACCATGAGATGCTGGAGAGACTCATCAAGTCAACGCCGAATTCGGCCGACTGACAGCAAATGGCAAAAGACTGTCCGGCTGCGGCGAAGCGGATGCGCGTGCCTAGGCTTTAATGTAAGTGATGGCGCACGCATTCCGCCCCACGTGGGCCCCGACGACCGCACCCACGGGAACGATCTGCCGCTCTTCGATCACGAAGCCGGCCCGGCGGATCTTGTCCGCGAGCTTTAAGGCGTTTTCTCTCTCATAAGAATACATCACATAGATGGGATGCCTCGGATCCGGCGGCTCCGCGATGAGTCTGTCCGTCACATAGCGCATCGCCCGGGACATACCGAAAGGTTTGGCGACGATGATGGCCTTGCCCCCGGACAGGTCGAGGGAGCAGTGCATGATCGGCTTGATGTGGCCCAGATTGGCCATATAATAGCTCGTGTTGGACAGCCGGCCGTTCTTGTAGAGGTATTTCAGCGTGTCCATGACGGTATAGATAACAGCTTTTCCGACGAGACGCTCCATCTCCTCCGCGATCGTCTTTCCGTCGCAGCCGGCGTCCCTCATCCTGACGGCTTCCTCTACTAAAAGCCTCTGGCCGCCTGTGCAGGTCAGGGAATCGATGATATAGATCCCGTCATATTCGACCATGTTCTTCACCCCGACGGCCGTCTGATAGTCTCCGGAGATGCCGGAGGACAGGGGGATGTACACGACCTCGTCGCCGTTTGCTTTCGCGTTTTCAAACAACTCCTCAAACATGGCCGGCGAGGGCTGTGATGTCCACGGAAAATG
>CADCPK010000318.1 GCA_902803215.1 uncultured Lachnospiraceae bacterium | reverse complement strand
GCGATATCAAGGAGACGCAAATATCCCACTTCTCCGGAGGATACGCCCAGTGTATCAGCCGTATTGTTCAGATAAGCAAGATACCCTTCGTCCCCGACATTCAATTCAGACACATTTAGCTTCGCATCAACCGGAATGCCGGAGCGGCTATCATAAGTCGCTGTTACTTTGTATGTCAGACCTTCAATTTCGATTGTCGTTTCGAGAATGGTTTCGGTGATCCCAGAAGCAGAGCAGCACAGGAGGGCAAATTTCTTGGTCAAATTGTGCAAGATTTAGCCTGAAATTACCGAAAAATAGCCAATTTTAACCAGTTTTTTGACATGTTTTCCTGCGCTACTCTGTTTCAATCGCAGGGGAATCAGACGAAGTCAGAATCGGATTTTCGGGCTTTTTCAAGGACATTTTGCAGTCAATCGAGCGTGTCCGAGTGATAAAATGCGGTGGAGGATGGGGTTTGTGGGGCATCAGCTTTGCATAAAGTTTCGCCAAAAAAGAAACCCCACAGGCCGCTTTCCGGATTATCGGAAAGTTGCCCACGGGGTAAGGGTTTTAGATCCGGGCTTTGAATTCGAATTGCAGCGTCAGCTCAAGAACTCTCATCGCAATCTCCCGCTACTCTTTCATGAAGTACAGGAGGAAAATAATTGAGATAGATTTCATAAGTCGACTTTCCGTCCTCATATCGTAGAATATCTAACGTAAAAGCATATTTTGGCATTTTCTCTATTATCTTTCTCGCAAGATTTCTATACTCGTCTTTTGTAAACCCTCCATCTTTCGACATTCTGTATAAGTCTGTCCGTACACATTCATATACTTCCGTGCCCGGATAAGTATCCTCTATGATACAGATTGCTTTTTCCGCCTTTTCACCTTCGCCATAAAGGTATGCTTCATAATGGATAACAACGTCTCTCATGTAATCATTTTCTTCTTTCACCCTATGTTCACCTCACAGTATGAAGACTTTCCCCCCCACGGGTATTAGGCAACTCTTCAGACAATTGAATCCATGCTTCTGTGTGATGAGTTAAACTTTCCGCCCATTAAAGCATTTTGACAAGAGCGCTCTTCTCAAAGAATGCGACGCCGTAGCATCTGATCTGCTTATAACCTTTCAGCCCTTTTGCGTATTGTCTATCCATGATCTGCTTCAAGGCTTCCTGGCAGTCATGCTCCATCTGTCCTTCGCTATCAGACTTCTTCGCCTCAATGATCACAGCACGGCGGGTGGGTCTGTCCGTCATTTGAATATCCGGGCGGCCAAGTGCTTTCTCTTTGTTGGAATCCACACCATATCCGCGCCCAACAAAGATGCCAGCGAGAAACGCATGATAATAGTCCTCGTGGTAATCGTTATAGCTGATCGTATCCAGAAGCAGGTCGGATAATATTTCCGATGCAGCCTGCTCATTGCCGTTCCAAAGTGCCTCCGTCAGTGACCGCACCTTTCCAGTATCCACTGTATCGGCAAACAGAGTCATAACCGACTCTTCAAAGATGGCGGAAATTTCCCTGTTCGGTATCTTCAGAGCAACTGTGCTGCCGGTCTGTCCGGGGTCTGCTTTCGTCAAATATCCCGTCATAACCAGAACACTCCAAAGGTTATCCTCAGTGAGCTTCAGTGTCTCATAAGTCAACTCATCTGAAACCGTCTGCGTGATGGTGCCGCCGTTGAGCAACGTTTCAAATTTATCAGCAACCTGGAATCGCTCGTCCTCCGCAAACTCACGGATGATCCCGTTGCCGCTGGAGTTTTTCCAGTAATTCTGCGGCTCAAAACCAGCTTTGCCTCTTGCGTCGGCGACAAAATTTACCACATCCCAGGGGCAGTATACAGGTGTGTTACCGAAAACATACCCATCATACCATTCCCGGATTGTTTCAGAGTATGATCCCTCTTCTGCGGTAGCGAGAAGATCATTAACCTCTTTTTCTGTGAAGCCAAAGTACTGCGAGAAAGCTTCGTCCACCACGGAATATGACTTGAAATTGTTAACGCCTGTGAAGATGCTCTCTTTCGCTATACGCAGACAGCCCGTGACCACGGCAAATTTCAGATAGTCGTTCGTCTTAAGCGACGTACTGAGAAGCCCCCGGATCACATCCAGCATCTGGGGATAAAAGCCATGATCCCGCGCTTTAGACAGTGGCACGTCATACTCATCGATGAGCAGGATGACGGGTTTACCATAGACGGCATTCATCATCCGTAAGATGGTAATAAGAGAATTCTGTAATTCTTCGTTTGTGCTCGTCTTTTCCTGGAGCCGTCTAAATAGTTTAACATCATAAGCGCTGACCTTATTGTCCGTCTCCAGAAAGGACAGTTTTCTGCATACGTTGGCGATAATGGCTTTCAGCTTATCATATGCATCATCAAACGTTGCGCCCTCTGCGTCTTTTAGCGTGACGAACACCACAGGATACTGATTCATCCATTCCCTGCAAAAATCCCCATGCGCTGTGACAGCAAGCCCCTCGAATACTTCACGGCTGTCGCGGGTGATATCAAAGAAGCTCTGGATCATGCTCATGTTAAGCGTTTTGCCAAAACGGCGTGGACGTGTAAATAGCGATACAGTGTTATTCGCCGTGACAAGATCGTAGACCAGCTCCGTTTTATCTACATAATAACTATCGGAAGCGCGAAGAGTATCGAAGAATTCCCCGCCAACTGCAAACTTAATTGCCATACTTAACGCCCTCCTTCCCTGCAGGATTGTCGGTTTTGGGCATAAAAATCCACTATTGCTATTTTACCGTAAAACCCGTGTACTTGCAAGTAAAATTGAGAAATCGATAAAAGAAAAAGCGCCGAAGCAGCATCGCCCCAGCGCCATTTCTCTCTGTGTTCATCCCGCGACCTCCACACTCACTCCAGCCTTGAAGCAAATGACCAGGCTCTCCGGCTTCACCTCAACCCGCTCAATGAACCTGCGCACCAGCCGTTTGTCGTACTTTCGGATGCGGCCCTTGACGTCGATGTCATCGGTGCGCTGGTAGAAATCCTCCAGCGTGGTGCAGGAAGGGTCGGGCCGTGCTGCTTCTTCCTCCTGACTGGACGGAGTT
>CADCPK010000317.1 GCA_902803215.1 uncultured Lachnospiraceae bacterium | reverse complement strand
TGCGAAAGTTGCAACCGAACCTGTCCAGCCATGGTCTTCAGAGGCGGTCAGGACATAAATGTGTGTCGCGTCGTCAGCCATTGCGGGTACACCGAGGCCGAGAACCATAGCAGTAGTCATAGCGCATGCCAAAACCTTTTTCATTTTCATTAGAATACCTCCATTCCAAATGTTTATGTTGATATTTGTATTTTACCGTAGCGATGTTAAAAAGTCTTTCCTTAAATAGCCCTGTTTTTTGGCATATTTTGACCTGGAACTGCATAATATTTGTTCTTTTTGTATTTAAGGCAAATAATATATGCTGATTTTTATTCCCTCAGACAGTCGAATGCCTGCGTGCACTGACAACATCGCGATATCAGCAGTTAAATGTACTTTATCTTGACATCCACCGGCAGGAACGATATATTGTGGATATACATAGGATATACATCGTCTCAGAAAGGAGTCAAAAATGACCACACAAATAAAAACATGGGGTAATAGCCAGGGGATACGCCTTTCAAAAGACCTTCTTCTCGAAGCGCAGATCACTGCCGACGATATTCTGGACGTTTTTGTTTTGAATGGCGATATTATAATAAGAAAACAGCACAAGCACAAAACTCTCGAAGAAAGAGCAGCTGCCTACGCAGGTAAGCTTGGACCATATCAGGAATTTGACTGGGGTTCCCCTGTCGGAAGGGAGATATGGTGATGTTTTCGATAGAACAGGGAGAGATTCTGAAAGTAGAAAATATAAAATATCCCGTTCTTGTTGTGAGCAAAAACTTTTTCAACAGAACAGAGCAGGCGATCGTGTGTCCGATTATACAAGATAAACCGGATGATCCGCTTCATATTCCTTTCATGGCCGAAAAGCTGAGCGGTACAGTTCTGTGTGAGGAGATGAAGCTGATGGACTTTCGTTACAGAGGCTTTTCTCTCCTGGACAGGATCGCCTACAGTGATATCATCAATATTACAGATGCGATTCAATCCATTTTTGACTATTAATCACAATCCGGGTAGTGCATTTTTCGTGCAATCCTGCTATAATATAGCTAAACATAGCTACTATTGTCTTATACTCTTTGGTAATTTTGCAGTAACTTATCAAATTTGTGTTCATTGCAGTATGGTTAAAGTGAAGGAGGTATGTAAATGGAGCAATACAAGAAACTTACATCGCAGCGGGTTCATGACGTAATACTCAGAGTTATCCCGGGGCATTTCGCAACTCCCAACTCCCATGTCAACTACTATATGGACATGGCAGCGCTCAAATCACGTATGACCGAGGCCAGAGCCGCAGCCAAAGCGCTCAGCGAAGTATACTATACCTCCCATCCGGTCGACACTATCGTCTGCATGGACGGAACTGAGGTGATCGGTGCTTATCTGGCAGAAGAGCTCACTCATGTCGGTGTCATGTCCATGAACAAGCACAAATCGCTCTATGTTCTGGCACCTGAGTACGATATGTCCGGTCAGATGATCTTCCGCAACAATCTGCAGCAGTGGATCAAAGATAAGAATGTGCTTCTTCTGCTCGCATCCGCCACTACAGGAAAGACGGTTGCCCTTGCGGTAGAATCACTCAAATACTACGGAGCCGAGATCGTGGGCATCTCCGCTCTCTTCTCCGTCGCCACCAAGATTGCAGGGCTTCCGGTCTACTCACTCTATACACCCGCAGATCTTCCGGATTATGCCGCCTATACTCACGAAAACTGCCCTCTGTGCAAAAAGGGTATAAGGGTGGACGCACTGTGCAACGGGTATGGATATACCCCGATAAGATAAACTATAAAAATGGCCATGAAAGGATACCCGCCATATGAAAAAATCCACCTTAATTCTCGACAAAGAATATAAGATCAGCCAAATTGACCCGCGTATCTACGGCTCCTTTATCGAACATCTGGGCCGCGCCGTATACGGAGGAATCTACGAACCCGGACATCCGCTCGCCGACGAAAACGGCTTCCGCACGGATGTGATCGAAGCGGTCAAAAAGCTGGGCGTTCCGATCGTCCGTTATCCCGGCGGAAACTTTGTATCAGGCTTCTGTTGGGAGGACAGTGTAGGTCCCGTCGATCAGAGGCCCGAGAGGCTTGATCTTGCCTGGTTCACCACCGAGACCAACGAAGTCGGCCTTCACGAGTTTGCCAACTGGGCAAAAAAAGCCGACAGCGACATCATGTACGCTATCAATCTCGGAACACGCGGACCCGAAAATGCGCGGGATATCCTGGAATATGCCAATCATCCGGGCGGCAGCAAGTATTCTGACATGCGCATCGCAAACGGAATACGCGATCCTCTGGGAATCAAGCTCTGGTGTCTCGGAAACGAGATGGACGGGCCCTGGCAGATGGGATCAAAGACGGCTTACGAGTATGGCAGGATCGCCAACGAAACGGCCAAAATAATGAAGTGGGTCGATCCTTCCATAGAACTGGTGGCATGCGGCTCATCAGGCTCGTACATGCCCACATTCGGTGACTGGGAGCTCACGATGCTGAACGAATGCTACGACAACATCGACTATGTCTCGCTGCACCGGTATTACGGCAATCCTACCGGAGATACAGCCAATTTCCTGGCTTCCACCATGGATATGGATGATTTTATCCGCACGGTCGTATCGATCTGTGATGCGGTGAAAGGCAAAAAGCACAGTAAAAAACAGGTTCATCTTTCCTTCGATGAGTGGAATGTCTGGTATCATTCCATTGAACAGGACAAGGAGATCAAAAAGAGAGACAGATGGGGTCGTGCGCTGCCTCTTCTCGAGGATATCTACAACTTTGAGGATGCTCTTCTGGTCGGCTCGATGCTGATCACTCTCCTGAGAAATTCCGACAGGGTCAAGATCGCCTGTCTTGCGCAGCTTGTCAATGTCATCGCTCCGATCATGACCCGAAACGGCGGCGGATGCTGGGCACAGACCATCTATTATCCGTTCATGCACGCTTCCAAATACGGAAGAGGCACGGCACTTCGTCCTGTGATCAGCTCACCTAAGTATGACTGTTCCGAGTATCAGGATGTCCCGATCATCGACGCTATGGCCACTGTCTCCGATAAGGGGGAAGTCACTGTGTTCTGCGTCAACAGGGATATGAGCGAGGACTGCGTCCTTGATCTGGACCTTCGCTCCTTCGGACCTCTTGTGATGACCGAACATATCGCCATGCATCACGACGATGTACAGGCCGTGAATACGGAAGAGAATCCCGAAAACGTGGTGCCGTTGAATGTACCCGTATCAAAAGTCGAAGACGGGAAAGCAGAGGTCTGCCTGCAGTCCCTCAGCTGGAACGTGCTGCGGTTCTCACCAAAAACGATCTGATAAAAGCATAAGCCACGGGGACAGGTTCCTTGACTCAGAGTCAAGGAACCTGCCCCCGTGACTTATGTTTTTATCATTTCATATCTTCATAAAGCTTTTTGAACTGCGGCAGCGAATTCACGATCGTCTCGTACGCCACGCAGTACGCAAGCCTCACATACCCGGGGCAGGCGAATGAGCTGCCGGGCACCATCAGGATGTTGTATTTCTTTCCAGCTTCCACAAACTCTTTCTC
>CADCPK010000316.1 GCA_902803215.1 uncultured Lachnospiraceae bacterium | reverse complement strand
TCCTCCACCGGGAAGACGATCTCGACCCTTCGGTCAAGGTTACGGGGCATCCAGTCCGCGCTGCCCATGTAGATCTCCTCACTTCCGCCGTTCGCAAAGTAGAAGATACGGCTGTGCTCCAGGAAATCACCGACGATCGAACGAACATGGATGTTCTCGCTGATGCCCGGGATTCCCACCTTGAGACAGCAAATGCCTCTGACCAGAAGATTGATCTTTACACCGCACGAAGAAGCATAATAGAGGGCCGACATGATCACCGGATCACAGAGCGAATTCATCTTTGCGGTGATCTCGGCAGGAATGCCCTTCTTTGCATACTCGGCCTCCCTCTCGATCAGCGTGAGGAAACGGTCCTTCATCCAGATCGGAGCGACCAGGAGCTTGTTCCAGTGCTTCGGCTCGGAATAGCCCGAAAGCATATTGAACACAGCGGTAGCATCCTCGCCGAAACGCTCATCGCAGGTGAAAATGCCGCAGTCCGTGTACAGTTTCGCGGTGGAATCATTATAGTTACCGGTAGCCAGATGCACGTACCTGCGAATTCCGGCCTCGTCTCTTCGTACCACCAGCGTGATCTTGCTGTGCGTCTTCAGACCGACCAGACCATAAATGACATGGCAGCCTGCCTTCTCCAGCTTCTGTGCCCAGACGATATTATTCTCCTCGTCAAACCTGGCCTTCAGCTCCACCAGTACAGACACCTGCTTGCCGTTTTCCGCAGCCTGCGCAAGTGCGGCGATGATTGGCGAATTGCCGCTGACACGGTAAAGCGTCTGCTTGATTGCCAGAACATCGGGGTCCTTGGACGCCTGACGGATAAAGTTTACTACAGGATCAAAACTCATGTACGGATGATGCAGGAAGACATCCTTCTCCCTGATCACATCAAAAATGTTCTTGGACTCGTCCATAAAGTCAACGACCGGGGCAGGTGTATACCTGGGAGTTTTGTACTTATCGTAACCTTCCTGGCCATAAACCTTCATCAGCATGGTAAGATCGAGCGGTCCGTTGATCTTAAACAGATCCTCGTCCTTGATCGCGAATTCCTCTTCCAGAACCTTAAGAAGTCTTTCGTCCATCTTCTCCTCGACTTCCAGACGGATCACTTCGCCCCACTGACGCTTCTTCAGCTGCTTTTTGATCTCTACCAGAAGATCCTCTGCCTCGTCCTCATCGATCGTGAGGTCGGCATTTCGCATGATTCGGTAGGGATGCGCACAAACGACATTGTTGCTGAGGAACAGCTTGCTGATATTTCTCCTTATGATCTCCTCCAGAAGAATGACCGTCGTATCTCCTTCATTCTTGGAAGGAATGATTGTCACACGCGGAAGCACCGAAGGCACCTGCACGGTAGCAAACACCAGCGATTCCTTGCCTTTTTTCTTATCCTTGCGCGAGATCAGTGCCCCGATGTTCAGCGTCTTGTTGCGGACCAGCGGGAACGGACGCGAGGAATCCATGGCCATCGGCGTCAGCACTTTATAGACCGTATCCTCAAAATAATTGTCGACAAATTCGGCCTGCTCTTTTGTCAGGTCCTTATGATCCTGGATCAGATGGAACCCGGCTTTCTCCAGTGCGGGAAGAAGGCTGCGGTTCAGCGTGGAATACTGCAGCTGGACCAGTTCGTGCGTGTTCGCGCTGATCTGTTTAAGCTGCTCTCTGGAGGTCAGTCCTGCGATATCCGTTTTTGTATAGCCGGCGTGCACCTGATCTTTGAGAGAAGCGACACGGACCATATAAAACTCATCCAGGTTGGAGGAAGTGATGCTCAGAAACTTAAGCCTCTCAAAGAGCGGCAGATTTTTGTCGCGCGCCTCGGAAAGAACTCTCTCGTCAAATTTCAGCCAGCTGAGCTCCCTGTTCACAAAATATTCCGGTTTTTCAAAGCTTTTTAAATCCATGATTTTCTCCTCACACTTTTTTCTTGCGTCTCAGTTCAAGCCTGATTCCAAACACTTCCTCGAAAAACTCGACCTTGTCCTTCAAAAGCCCCAGCTCCAGAGACATATCCTTTGTCGAATCCACAAGGAGTGTCAGTTTGCGGTCTTTAAGAACAGCCTGAAGTTTTTCCACCTTCTGGTAATGGCTGCGGTCCATGGCATTTGCCAGACGAAGTATGGCCGCCAGCTTGGCTACCAGCAGATATTTGTCACGATCGATGGCCGTATCCTGGTCATATTCCGAGCTGTAGCGGAAATCCGCGTTGTTGTACCTGACTGCATTCGCGATGATCGTACGCTCGTCGGTCGAAAGTCCGATGATCTCGGTCTCCATGATGATACGGTAGGAGCATTCCGAAACTGCTCCCATGCTGATATATTTGCCGCAGTCATGGAGCTGAACGGCCAGCTGAAGCAGCAGCCGCTCTCTCTTGCCCATACCGTGAATCTTCTTCGTGCTGTCAAAAATGGCAAGCGCGATATCCGTCGTTCCCTGAATATGATTTTTGCCCGAAGAATAACGCTTTGCGATATTCCTGGCCGCCACCAGAATATCGTTCTCGAAATTGTGCGCACTCTTGATAAATTTCCTACGCTCCGCATAATCGTACGCGATACCGTCAAGGAGCGATACACCGGGCGCCCACAGGCTCTCCGCACCGAAAATATCAAAGAAGCTGCGGCAGATCACCATGGTCGGCGTAACGAGAGAAGCGTATTCGGGGTCGATATCCAGCTGCTCGGCCAGCTCCTGATCGGGCCTGTTCACCACTTCCTCATACCGGGCATCAAACTCGGCGCGGGTGATGATATTATCCTTCAGATCCTCATGGTAGATCGTATCTGTAAGGAAATCTCCCATAAGGATCACGTTTTTGATGTCTCGGTCCTTCAGGTACAGCCTCTGGAAGCACATCAGATCGTTCCGAATGAACTCCTCCACCAGCTGATCGTAATGAATCGTGGTCTTCTCGAGCATTTTCAGCCGTTCTCTGATACGCATGCTGCCGATTTTCAGGCTTTGCGTGGTGACCAGCGTATCCTTGTCAAACAGCGACACCTGAAGGCTGCCGCCGCCCACATCCAAAATGGCGGTGCCCTTCTGGATCATCTTCTTAAATCCGGTCTCTATCGCAGCGATCGACTTGTAACCCAGGTAATGCTGTTCCGAATTGCTAAGGACCTCGACTCTGAGCCCGGTCCTCTGAAAGATCTGTTCGATCACGATGATCGGATTGATCAGCTCACGAAACGCGCTGGTGGCACATGCCCGGTACTCGGTCACACCAAATTCCTGCATCATTCGTTTGAAATCCAGCAGGATCTCGCACAGAACATCCACCATCTCGGAACTAAGCTTTCTGCCCGAGTAAGCATCCTTTCCGACCTCCAGGCGATAGCGAACATCATTCAGCTCCCGAAAGCCGACTTTCTTTGAAAGTTCAAACACCTTCATGCTGATCTCATACGCTCCGATGTCGATCGCCGCAAATGTATTTACTGCCATTTCCTTATCATACCCTCCTGTAAAATTAATAGTAACCGGCAATCCGCTGCACTCCCTGCCGCGAACTGATATTCCGCTCCGGGGTTGTTCAATAGTTCCCCAAAACACGCATCATCAAAGCCTCCGCTTCCAGTCCCCGGAGGGCATTCACCACTGCGCTGTCCTTAAGACTGCCCTCAAAATCGACAAAGAAACGATATTCCCAGTTCTTCCCGGGAACCGGCCGCGACTCGATCCGCGTCATGTTAAGTCCGTTATAAATGATATGCGAAAGCATATTGTAAAGTGTACCGCTTGCGTGCGGAAGTTCAAAACAGATGCTGATCTTTTCGGCTCCGTTTCGGTATACCGGCCTGCCGCTCACAATGATGAACCTTGTGGCATTCAGATCGTTTCCGCATATGTTCTCCGCCAGTACCGAAAGCCCGAACAGCTGCCCCGCCTCACGGCTTGCGATGGCGGCCACCGAAGCGTCTCCCGCCTCACTCACCGTCTTGGCCGCTCCCGCTGTGTTCACCGCTTCTTTCTCTTCCCACTCGGGATGCTGTTCCAGAAACGCCCTGCACTGCGAAAGTGCCTGCGGATGAGAATATACCGTACGGATATCCTC
>CADCPK010000315.1 GCA_902803215.1 uncultured Lachnospiraceae bacterium | reverse complement strand
TTAGTAAGCGTCAAGGACGGGACGTGTATCTGCGATGTCACTTTGTTGGCACAAGAAATTGTGATCCACGCTTCAAGATAGCAGCACTCACGGCGTAACCATTAGCCTGTTGGTAACCAATTGACGAATAACAGAGTGGCCAATTGCCGGGAACTGTTAAATCAGAGCTCTTCCCACGTGCTGTCGGAAGAAATAAGATTGGTGCTTGTTGGATATGGTAAGAATGTTTCCCTTAATTTGGGGTTGACAAGAGTCACTTCATAACAGTGACCGGAGGGATCGGGGATCTGACAAAGTCTTTCTCTTTTTCGATTAGTGGGCTGAACGGCGGCAAAACTTATCGCTATACCTGCGCAGGAGTTGCTGCCAGTAGCCGAGCAGACGTGAATGGATGTATTTCTTTTACATTGAAACATGGAGAAACAATAGTTGTTCCTTTGCCGGAAGGCTTTGTTTATACAGTTACTGAAGTTCAGGAAGATGGTTATCAGACGTCAGTCTCAGTAAACAATGGTGATGCTGAGAAGACCTTGCTCAAGTCTATCAGCCTCAACGAGAATTTGATTCTTAACTATATTAACTATCGTCCACCGGTTGCGCCAACTGACGTGCGCTTTTTAGCAATGCCAAGCGTATGGTTGTTATTGGCTGGAATACTGTTGTTGTTCTTTGCTTTGTCGGGTGGCCGGAAAAGGAATAAAAGTTGACGATGTCATGGAGAATAGTCTCATTATTCTTTGTGAAATTGACAGTCCTGAAAAATGAAAGAAATGTTCTGGCAAAAATTCTTTTTTCCGTAATATGTTTACTCAGCAGGTGAAAGAGCATGGCCGCATGGAAAAGGCGGCTAAGGGAATGCCTTGGTTTCAGTCAGTAATCCTTGCGGGTGTGACGGATGTAAGGTTTCTGAAGGCAAAGATTCGTCCGGATGAGGATTATAAAGAGAACAGTCCCTGGAACATCGCCGCCGATTTCAATATTGATATGAGCCTTTCCGCGGACGGCATCAAGGGCATGCTGGACGAGTATGAGGCTGATCATCAAACGGGAATGGATACCCGGGCTTTGGCTGATTATATTGAAGAGTATACCAGCGGTTATCCCTATCTGGTTTCCCGCATATGTCAGCTGATTGATACGACGCTGGTTTGGGATGCATTTGCGTCTCTGTCTGACGCATGGACGGAAGCGGGAATTGATGAGGCGGTAAAACGGATCATCGCTGACAGAAAGGATCCGCTGTTCAGCTCGATCATGGGAAAGCTTGTAAATTATCCAACGATTGTTCCGGATTTGAGGAACATCCTGATGAAAGGGGATGTGATCTTCTGGAAGCCGGATGATGTTGCCCAGAATCAGCTATATATGTACGGTTTCATCATAAAAAGGAATAATACGATGGCTATAGCGAACCGGATTTTCGAAATGCGGCTCTATCAGTACTTCCTTGGTGAAAGCAAGAAGAACGAAGCTTTCCGTCAGGACGCATTGCTGAACAAGTCGATCTTTATCAATGAGGATCATACGCTGAACATGCCTCTTATTCTGGAGCACTTCGTAAAAGCGCAAAGAATAATTCACAAAGGAGAAGAGGAACACTTCCTGGAGAATGAAGGACGGGAGCGCTTCCTCACCTATATCGCCCCAATCATTAATGGGACAGGGACATTCAGTATTGAGGAGCAGACGCGGGACCAACTGAGTATGGATGTGGTCATCCATTACCAGGGACAACGATATATCGTAGAGTTGAAGATCTGGAACGGAAAACGGTATCATGAAGACGATGAAAAGCAGATCATGGAATACCTGGACAGGTTCGGCCTGAATACTGGTTACATGGTTAGCTTTAACTTCAACAAGAACAAGGAGCCTGGTGTGCAGCGGGTAAACATTGGCGACAAGGTTTTGTTTGAGGCGATAGTTTGAAAGTACCCTGTGTGCATCAAACAAGTTCGGGGAATATGACAACGTGATACTTTTTTGAAAAACGCGCGGGTGAAAGAACTAAAATTTTCTGAAGAGTATTGATTTTTGACAAAATTATGACTATAATTTAATGGATTGAAAGTATCCTTTTTAAAGAGGGATATGGATCGATCAAAACCGGAGATCAATCGTCAGTCAACTACTGTTCACAAGCCCACTCTCCACGACAGAACGCCGGGAGGAGACGGTCGGGATGTGATAAAGGGACCGGCTCCGCGGCGCTTCTTCCATCCGGAAGAAAAGAGCGGGGGCAGCCGAAAGGCGAACCGCCGCAGAGATGTGGCAAAAAAGTACAAAGCGTCCGGGTGGACGAGAAAGGGAGAATGGATATGATGAAAAAGATTTGGGCTCTGGTGCTTGCGGTCGTCATGATCATGACGGTTGGACTTGCTTTTGCGACTTCTGCAGAAGACATGACCGGAGAATCTGGTGTAATTGGTGAATTTACTCCAGCTAACACGGTTGAGGTTCAGAAGGATGCTGTAATCATTTATAAGGAGATTACTGCTTACAATCCTGAATCCGTAACGGTAAATGCTCCTGCAGTCACTTTTAATTATACGATTGAAGCTGGTTCAGCAGGAAAGAACGTCTATGATGCATCATCACATCATGATCCGGCAGCTAATGCTCATGCTCTTACTAAGGCAGGTGTTGGGAATCCAACTATTACTGGAACTGCAACTGGCGTCATCACTCTTGTTCCTGGTACAAACACTTTGAAAGCCTCTAAGAATGGTACAGCAAACCGTTTCCCGCTTACTGTTGATTTTTCTAGCATTGACTGGAATACTGCTGGAACTGGCGCTGGCGTTTATCGTTATGTGGTCAAGGAAACTACAACCGAGACTGTAAAAAATGAGTCAGGTATT
>CADCPK010000314.1 GCA_902803215.1 uncultured Lachnospiraceae bacterium | reverse complement strand
CATGAATGGAACGGGAGCTGCTTTTGGTATGCCACAAGATCAGGGGAATAGCGGTACAGAACCTGAGGAAGAAGTAAAAACAATGGTCGTCGCCAAAAATGTAAATATGAGAGATGCTCCACATGGCAATATTATGCGTGTTGTTCCCAGTGGGACAACGGTAAAAGTACTGGGGACAGCCGGAGAAAACGATGATTGGTATCAGATAGAGATTTATGGAATTGTCGGGTATGTTTATTACGATCATTTGAGGGAGTAACAGTCGAGGGGACAGGTTTCTTGTGGAGGGACCTGTCCCCGTAGCTTATTGGGCCAATGGGGACGGTTCTTTTTGCCCCACTACCGCGGATTATGAAAGATCTTGTTTTCCGCCGCTCGCTACACATTTAAGTGGCGGCTACTGAAATCGTGCAGGCCTGTCAATATCTGCGCCGGTGTATTTAAGTGTCGGCCACTGAAATGACAAATATCCCGGAAATCTGCGCCGAAGCCAAGCTGTCAGGCAAGTGCTGCGGCGGTTGAAAACTTGCTTTATCGCGAAAGTTTACGTCGTGAGCGAGGTGGGAGGGAGAGCAAGAACAGTATGAAACGAGGAACCGTCCCTCGTTCCGCAAGGGAGAGCAAGAGTGATGTGGAACGAGGAACCGTCCCCCGTTCCGGAAAGGAGAATTCATTATGAGATGGTTTGAAGATGAGAGAAGCGCTGCTCCGCAGCGCAAAGTTTGCGCAAACTGCAAGAATGATTATATTGAAGGCGATCGTTATTGCCGATTCTGCGGAGCACCGATGGGAAAGCCGGAGTTCATCGAGGATGATTTTGCTTGTATTTATGGCCCCGAACCGACCGAAAGATTACACATATGCAGCAATTGCGGCTATCAATGGATCACAAATCAGATGGTTGATAAAGAATGCCGGTGTCCAAAGTGCGGAGGGGAGGCCCCTGTAGTGGAGGACGACGACGATTGGATATTCTTGGATTAAAGCGGCAGGAGCTCGAACAGGTCGCCAAACATCGGGAAGAACTCAGGGCCAATCCACGTCTTTGATCGTGGAGGACGACGAATGGATATTCTTGAATTAAAGCGGCGGCAGCTCGAACAGGTCGCCAAACATTGGGAAGAACTCAGGGGCAATCCGCGTCTTCAAACGGAGGAGGACGACGAATGAATATTCTTGAATTAAAGCGGCAGCAGCTCGAACAGGTCGCCAAGCATCGGGAAGAACTTAGGGCTAATCCTCGCCTTCGATGGGTGTTTTTCGAATTGACAGACAGGTGCAATCTTCGCTGCAGACACTGCGGGAGCGATTGCACTTCGATGGGGCAGCTGCTTCCGATTCGCGATGGCGTTTGTGGCTGTCCTTTCCGGACATCAAGAGCCAATACAGACGGAGAAAACCAAGAGAAAAGCTGCGTGTGGCTGTACATTCTGGACTTCAAGAGAGCCAAAACAGACAGAGAAAATCATGAGAAATGCTGTGCATGGCTGTACCTTCCGGACATCAAGAGCCAAAACAGACAGAGAAAACCAAGAGAAAAGCTGCGTGTGGCTGTACATTCCGGAGTTCAAGAGCCAAAACAGACAGAGAAAACCAAGAGAAAAGCTGTGAGTGGCTGTACATTCCGGACATCAAGAGCCAATACAGACCGACAAAACTATGAGAATTAATGTTTGTGGTCGTTCCTTTCGAACTTTTATGTACTAACACGAGGATAGATCATGACCTTTTTCAGTGGTTTCGGACGGTTCTCTTTGACCCATTTTTACTAACAAAAATGGGCCAAAAAGAACCGTCCCCATTGATCCAATGTTTGGACAATGTTTGGACAGATTGTAGTAAAGTGAAACACGGGGGGCGGTTTCTCGTTTTCCCTTGCGCCGAAACGAGAAACGCCTTCTGATTAATATCGACGCAAAGTGGAACGAGGAACCGTCCTCTGTTTCATATCGACGCAAAGTGGAACGAGGAACCGTCCCTTGTTTCGTCGACGCAAGGTGGAACAAGGAACCGTCCCCTGTTTCACAGGAAGGAGAGAATAGAATGAGTAATATGAAATATATCTTCGTCCATGGCCTATCCGGCTGGGGCAGCTATGATGAAAAATATCAGAAGAAACCATACTGGGGAATGAAGAGCGGCGACTTGCTTGCTTTTCTCAGAGAAAAAGGGTTCGACAGTTATGCGGCGTCGGTTGCGCCGCACGGCAGCGCCTGGGACAGAGCTTGTGAGCTTTATGCGCAGCTCGCGGGCACGAAGGTGGATTACGGAAAGCACCACAGCGAGGTGAACAAGCATGGACGCTTCGGCAGGGATTTTTCGAGCTGTCCGCTGATTGACCGGTGGGATGAAGAGACGCAGCTTGTGCTGATCGGGCACTCCTTTGGCGGGGCGACTGTCAGGCTGTTTACGGAGATCCTTCGCAATGGGGCCAAGGACGAAATAGAGAATACGGGAGCGGATGACCTGAGTCCGTTCTTCCGCGGCGGTTCGAAGGTCAGGATCCACAGCATCGTGTGCCTTGCTTCACCGCTTAACGGAACGACCGCTTATGATATGACCGAGGACGAGAATTTTGATCTCGACGGGGTGAAGGCGCCGGCGTGGAGCAATCTTCGGGCGAAGATTCTGGTCAAGAGCCTTGTTCCCGAGAAGGACGGCAGGGATGAACGGGACTATGCGGGATTTGACATGCATGTGGATAATGCGGCCGAGATGAATCGGCGGCTGACTACGTTTTCGGATATTTACTATTTTTCGTTCCCGTGCAGCTCGACTAAGGATTGCGGAAATGGGGTTCATCGTCCGGACCGCAAAATTACGGATCCTTTCTTCGTGAGGCGGTCTATCCAGATTGGGTGCTACAGCGGGACCACGAAGGGCGGCACCGTGATCGACGACTCGTGGCATGAGAATGACGGTCTGGTGAATTTGATCTCCGCCAAGGCGCCTTTTGGGCAGCCGCAGCAGAAACTGACCCGGAAGGTTGTGCGGCCGGGTGTGTGGAATGTCGGTCCGGTCTATCACGGTGATCATATGATGATACACGGCGGGCTGACGAAGAAGACGGATGTGAGAGGTTTTTATTTGAAGCTGTTGAAGATGATTGATAGGTTGGAGTGATGGAGAGTCACGGGGACAGGTTCCTCCTGTCCCCGTGATTTACGAGTCGGATGTCTACAAGCATCATTTCTCGCAGTTTTCTCTGTCTGAAAATGAGTGGTTGGGGACGTATCTTTTCGACTCATTTTTAAGCGGATAGTGACCTGTTTTGCAAGCAAAAATGGGTCAAAGAGAATCGTCCGAAACCACTGAAAAAGTAAGACATGGATCCTGCCCCGGGACTCTTTGCCACCTTTTCAAGACTCGAATGGCACGTCATACAGAGAAGCCTGCGAGAAATGATATTTGTGGATGTCTTTTTCGGATCACGAAGGCCAAATCATACAGAGAAACCCGCGAGAAATGATATTTGTGGTTGTCTTTTTCGGAGTACGAAGGCCAAATCATACAGAGAAACCCGCGAGAAATGATATTTGTGGTTGTTTTTTGGGGACTTCGAGGGTCAATACAGACAGGAAAATCTGCGAGAAGTGATGAATGTAGTTGCTTTTTTCGGAGCTGAAAAGAGGTTGGATCTTGATTTTTCAGTGGTCTCGAATCATCCCGGTTTATTCATTATTGAAAACAAAATGAGTCAAAAAGAAACGTCCCCATTTACTCATGGAGGAGATATTTATGAAGAGAATAATAGTCATTTGTACTGCGTTTTTTATTACATGCTGCAATGTGTCCGCGGCGGAGAAATTCGCCGATTGGAACCCGGAGGCCCCGGCGCTCAACGCACTGATCGATTATGTAGAGACAGTGACTGATCCGGATTCTTCTGATTACATTCCTGTGGAAGACCGCATTGCTGTCTTCGACATGGATGGGACGTTGTTCCCGGAGCTCAACCCCACATACCTGGCGGATTATCTTCTGGCGCAGCGCATATTCAACGACCCGGATTATGAGCCGGACGAGGAGATGCTGAAATTTGGCTGCGACCTGCGGGATCATATGCTTGAGGGGGATTTTCCCGATTACGTGACAAATGAATTTGACGATTATTACAGCAGGGCTTTTGCGGGAATTACACTTGATGAGTTCGACGATTTTGTCACGCGGATGGTCGCGAGAGAGGCGGACGGCTTTGAAGGTATGACATATGCAGAGGCTTTTTTTGACCCTATGGTCGAGGTGGTGGAGTATCTTGAGGATAACGACTTTGAAGTGTTCATGTGTTCCGGCAACGATCGATTTATCTCGCGCACCTTGGCCAGGGAAGGGGAGCTGGATATCCCGTACGAGAATATCATCGGGACGGACTATGTACTGCAAATTGTAGAAGGAGTCGACCCGGAAACGCAGGAAATGACGGAAGCGGAGGGCGATTTCGAAGAGGGAGATGCGGTTGTTCGGACAGAGCAGGTGATCGTTTATAACTATAAGAAGAATAAAGTGACGCAGATCACCCAGGAAATAGGCCGCCGGCCGGTGCTTTCTTTCGGGAACAGCAGCGGGGATGTGAGCATGCATAATTATACCCTCAGCGATAATCCTTATAAGAGTATGGCATTTATGCTCGTCGCGGATGACGGTGAGAGGGATTATGGAACAGAAGGGGAGGAAAAGCGTGAGCGGTGGGAGGCATCGGGCTATCAGGTCATCTCCATGGCGAACGACTGGAAAACGATATACGGAAGTGATGTGGAAAAGACCGGGAGTTTTCACTGGGTGGAAGATTTGAGTTAACAGTGTCAGGTACCGTTAAGAAACCATGAACGCCTGTTCACAGAAAGTTCACGGTGCCTGACACCGTGAACTTGCCCTTCGAAGTCCGAAAAAGACGACCACAAATATCATTTTTCGTAGGCTTCTCTGTACGACATGAGTAATTGGGGACGTATCTCAATGACTCATTTTTGAGAAACGTCCTCAAGTGCTCAAAAAATGAGTCATTGAGCAACGTCCCCCATTGTCCAATTTTCAGAACAGATTCTTAATCTTATTGATCGCCCCTGTAAGAATATTGCCGCCCTGCTCAGCCGCATCCCCTGCTTTACCGGCCGCGTCCGCAGCGTCGCCTGCAATTCCTCCGATCACATCCTTGGCAGCATCCAGAGCACCGCCGGCCAGAAGCCCGTTGACGGCTTCGATGACTTTCTTGATGATTTCGTCCGGAAGATCGACACCGATGATCTTCTTAATAATATCCGCCGGATTTAAAGAAAAGCCCGAAAGAAGATTCTTGTCTCCCTTAAATGCCTCGACCGCCTTGTTTGCATATTCCATGATAGTTTTCTCGTCCATAAAACTTGCTCCTTCCTTTGTGAAGACAATTTGTGTATGCAACTACATTATAACAGATTACTTTTGGACAGTAAAGTGAAACAGGGGCCGGATGTTAACATTCACAGCCTGATGCCACTTCACGCGGGCTGCTGTGGAGCATGAGAGGTTAGGGCGAAAATGAGTCAAAAAGATACGTCCCCAAGTACTCATTTAGTGGAAAAGTTTTCAATAATAGTGCATAATATGATAAAGGAGGGATTGTCTATGGATAAGAATACACGCCGTTTTTCACTATCATTCAAACTGAATATTCTTATTATCGCGATCATCCTTGCGGTTTCGATCGGCCTCGTTTTTATTTCCTACCGGACCTACAGCAGCAAGATCGACAGCTTGTATTATGCAAAGGTGGAAACCCTGGCGCATTCTGTCAGCGTGAATTACACGGAGAATCTTATACTTCCGCTGATATCCATGGCGCAGTCGGAGGAATTTCAGGAGGTCAGAGAACAGGCGGAGAACACAAACGATCACGAACTGCTTGAGCAGTGGATGATGAAACATAAAGTAAAAGAGTTTTACACAAGCGAACTCGAATTTGCGGGAGTTGATGCTGAGGAAGAAGCAATCAGCCGCTTTATAATCTGTTTGTCGGCGGGTGCGGCTACCTGTCATATGTGGAGGAAGCTAACGATGTTTCTGCCATATTTATTCAGTACGATCTCGATGGCGTGACCTACAATCTGATGGACACTTCCGGCAACGTGCTTAGGATAGGAACTGCGGAAGAGCCTGAGGAAAAATTCGCCCAATATGCAGACAATGGTTCCGTGCCGGCAACAATTGTCGAAATGGGTGGAAAATGGATCTGCACAGCATGTGAGCCGATCTATAACTACGAGGAGAAAAAGCCAATTGCTCTCGCGGGTGTAGACATCGACATGGATGAGGTGATGAGAGAACACACATGGTTCGTCTGGAACTGTATCGTCTTCGTCCTGATCGAGACGGTACTGGCCATCGTGGCTGCCATGATCATGTTCTACAGAACAGTTATCCGCCCGATCGGAATGCTTTCGGCCGCGGCGCAGGAATTCGGCAGTGCCGAGGAGGATTACACAAAGGAGCATGTTATATCGCTGAACATCCGCTCCAACGATGAAATCAGCGACCTCTATGGAGAAATCCGCTCCATGGAGACACGAATCATCGATTATGCAGACAATATCGAAAAGATCACGGCCGAGAAAGAAAGAACGCTGACCGAACTCAGAACCGCCGCGCAAATTCAGGAATCCATGCTCCCGACCGCGTTCCCGGACAGAGAGGAATTCGACCTGTATGCAAGCATGAGCCCTGCCCGTGAGGTCGGGGGCGACTTCTACGATTTCTTCTTCAGGGACGAAGATCACCTGGTGCTTGTGATCGCGGACGTTTCGGGAAAAGGTATCCCCGCCGCTCTGTTTATGACGGTATCCAAACTTCTGATCCAATAAAGAGCAATGATGGGCGGAACCCCCGCGCAGATCCTCATGGCAGTGAACGACCGCATCTGCGAGGACAATCACTACAGGATGTTCGTCACCGTCTGGCTCGGCATTCTGGAGATCAGCACCGGAAAAATGGTCTGCGCAAACGCCGGCCACGAATATCCCGTGCTTAAAAACCCGGGAGGAAAGTTCGAGCTTCTGAAGAACAAACACGGCCTGGTGCTGGGCGCCATGGAACACATGAAATACAGAGACCATGAGCTCTCCTTAGCAAAAGGAAGCTGCCTCTTTGTCTACACCGACGGCGTCCCCGAAGCAACCGACGCGCAGCAAAACATGTACGGCACAGCCCGGCTTGTCGAAACCCTTAACCGGGTTCCCGACGAATCCCCCGCACATATACTCGAGCACGTCAAACACTCCGTCGACGCCTTCGCCAAAGACGAACCCCAGTTCGACGATCTGACGATGCTGTGCCTGAGAATGTGAAACAGGGGACGGTTCCTCGTTCCACCCCTGGCAGTTTTGTTAAAAACGGAAAAAAAAGAGGGGTGGAACGAGGAACCGTCCCTTGTTTCACCCGGGAAAGGAAAGTTTGCATGCAGACCTCTAACCATATGACAACAGAAACGCGAAACATAAACACCATGATCCTCGACACCATGTCCCCTCTCGAAATCGTCCGTGCCATGAACCGCGAGGACGAGTCGATTCCCCGCGCGATCCACGACCATCTGGAGGAGATTGCGCAGGTCGCAGAGTGGGGAAAAGAAAGCCTAAGGCGCGGCGGCCGAATCATCTACATGGGTGCCGGTACAAGCGGCCGGCTCGGGGTGCTGGACGCTTCCGAATGCCCGCCAACCTTCGGCGTTTCACCGGATGTGGTCGTAGGCCTGATTGCCGGCGGAGAGAAAGCGATCACCCGGGCCGTGGAAGGCGCGGAGGATGACAGAGACCTTGGCAGAAAAGACCTGGTGGAACATGGCCTGACAGAGAAAGATTTGGTGATTGGACTGGCAGCGAGCGGTCGGACTCCTTATGTTATAGGAGGCCTGGAGTACGCCCGCAAGACAGGCTGCCACACGGTGGCAATTTCCTGCAACGCCGGCTGCGAGATGTCCCGCGTGGCCGATCTGGGAATCGAAGTGGTCGTCGGCCCCGAAGTCCTGACCGGCTCCACCAGATTAAAAGCCGGCACCGCCCAGAAGATGATCCTGAATATGATCTCAACCGCCGCCATGGTAGGAACGGGCAAAGCATATCAGAATCTGATGGTGGATGTTGTGCAGTCCAACGAGAAGCTGCGCGGCAGAGCACGTCGCATCGTGATGGAAGCGACCGGCGTGAACGAGAAAACTGCGGAAGAGACACTGGAAAGCGCCGGCGGTCATTGCAAAACGGCGATCGCCATGATCCTTGCGGGCTGCAGCCGGGACGAAGCAGAGAAGCGCCTGGAAAGAGCCGGCGGGTTCGTCAGGGAAGCCATCAACGTTCAGAGGAAGGAAGAATGAGTCAGGATTACAGAGAAAACGTGCAGACGCTGATCCGATATCTCGGCGGTGCCGGCAACATCATATCCGTCACGAACTGCATGACGAGGCTGAGGGTGGTCGTAAAAGATGCCTCAGCAGCGGACGAGGAAAAGCTCAAAGCGCAGGAAGACGTGATGGGGCTGGTTCACGACCGTGAAAATTATATAGAAATCGTGGTTGGCCCCGGAAAATGCAGGAAATACGCGGACCTGTGCCACGAAATGGGGCTGGCTTCCGGAACGGAGGAGGCTTTCGAATCAGTGGAGACCGGCGGCTCCGATAAAAACGGAAAGTCTGATCGGGAGCACACGGACCGGAAATCATTCAAAGAAGAGATGCGAAAGGGTCAGAAAGAGAGCCGCCTCAAATCCGGCCTCAAGATGATCGGCGACATTTTTGTCCCCCTGATCCCCGGAATCATCACCGCAGGACTGTGCGCCGGGTTTGCCTCGCTGATCGCCCAGGCTGTGCCGGATTACAATGACAAAAAAGTCTGGAGCCTCATCTGGCAGCTTCTGACGGTCCTCAACCTGTCCTTCATGTCGTATCTGACAGCGTGGGCCGGATACCGCGCCGCCGAGAAGTTCGGCGCGACACCCATCCTCGGAGGCATGCTGGGCATGATCACCACGCTGGATGGGATCAACCAGATTTCTCTTCTCCTGGGACTGTACAACGAAGAGAGCCCGCTTGACTCTATATTAAGAGCCGGAAAGGGAGGCGTGCTTGCCGTTATCATCGGCGTGTTCCTGCTGTCCAAGGTGGAAAAAAAGATCCGCTCACTGATGCCGGAAAGCGTCGACATCATTTTCACGCCTCTGTTAACGCTGCTGATCTGCGTCATTCCCTACATCCTGATCGTTATGCCGCTGCTCGGATATGTATCCGGCGGTATCGTATGGGTGTTCAGCAAGCTGTGCATGTCCGAAAATCTCCTTGTGCGGATCATCGCGGGCTATATTTCCACCGCGCTGTTTCTGCCACTAGTGGCCGCCGGCATGCACCACGGGCTGGTGGCACTTTATTCCGTGCAGCTGCAGGAGCTCGGGTATGTCACCCTGTATCCCGCATTGGCTATGGCGGGAGCCGGGCAGGTCGGGACAGCGATTGCGCTGTGGCTTAAGGCCAAAAAAGTAGGAAACCAAAAGCTCTGCACCGTAATTTCGGGCGCTCTGCCCGCGGGATTCCTGGGCATCGGCGAGCCGCTGATCTACGGTGTCACGCTGCCGCTGGGCAAGCCTTTCATAACAGCCGGGCTGGGCGCCGGATTTGGCGGTGCGCTGGTCATGGCATTTGAGGTGGCGTCGACGACCTGGGGGCCGTCGGGGCTCCTCGGCGCTTTCGTGATGACAGCCGGCCCACGCGGCGCGGTCGCAAGTGTGCTGATCTACCTCGCAGGCCTGGTCGTCGCATACATCTGCAGCTTTATCATCACTGTTGTGACGATCGACAAGCAGGAACTGGCGCCGGAGAATGCAGAAAGCATGAAGAAAGGTGCCGGAACGTCAAAATCCGGAAATCGCATTCTGCCGGAGACCGATGAACGCCAGAAATTAAATGCAGAATCAACAGAGCCCCGGAAATCCTCCGGTGCCGCAAAGATGATTTCCGTCGGCGAAAAGCCCCCCACTTCGCAGAACACGATGCTGTCGGGAGACTATCCCAGCGTGCGGCACGGCGATCCGATCTTCATGGAATCATCGGGCGAAGTCCTTGAATATACGATCACAGACCCGGCAGGAATCCATGCACGGCCTGCGGGAAATCTAAAGAAGATCGCCGACAGCTATGACTGCGATTTGACCGTCTTTGTACACGGAAAAAAGGCCTCGGCCGGCAGCGTGATCGCTTTGATGAATCTCGGCGCAAAAGAAGGCGATAAACTCGTGGTAACAGCTAAAGGTCGGGATGCAGCGGCGGCGATTCGGGACGTGGAGGCATTTATGCGCCGCAGCCTGTAAAAGCCGGACAGAGTATGAAAGAAGACCCGGTAGGAGTGGTACGATGAAAGAATATGTGTTAAGAATAGCTCAAAGCGGTTTCGCTGCAGGCGAGGTATTTGATGTTGATGCGACTAATGCCGGGACAGCAGAAAATAGTGCCGATATTGCAGGTGCCCGGGCAGCAGAAGATTCTGCAGAAGAACTGCGCCGGTTCGACGAGGCGGTTCTGGCTTTAAAGCAGGAGCTAAGCACCGCAGCACAAAAGGCCGACGAGAATAACGCAGCGATCTTCGAAGCAGAGCAGATGCTTCTGGAAGATAACCGATTCGCAGGCGCTGTCAGGATGCTGATCAGCGACAGCGGACAGGATGCTGCCTCCGCAGTCCGTCAAATCGGACAATGCCTCGTGAAAGAGTTTGAGCTCAGCGAGAGCAGCTACATTCGTGGCCGAAGCGATGACGTAAAGGGAATCACGAACAGGCTGCTCGAACTTCTCAGAGGCGATAAAAAGAGAGCTTTGACGGTTCCGTCCATCATCGTGGCAGAGGAATTAAGTCCGCTGCAGCTTTCAGGGCTTGGCGCGGCATTGATTCTCGGAATCATAACCGTAAAGGGCACCCCCTCATCGCACGTCTCCGTGATCGCCGGAAATCTTGGCATTCCGTATGTCTATGGCTCATCGGAAGCAATCGAAGCCGCCCGCGCCTGCAGTAGGCTGGTTATTGACGGCGAAAAGCTGATTACAAATCCCGATGAGGAAACGTATCGGCAGGCACTGCAGCGGATGGAAGACAGCAGAAAGCGCGCGGAAGATTCCGGAACCGACGACCTCGATAGATGCACGAAAGTCTACGCAAACATCGCAGGGCCAAAGGATATCGAAGCCCTGCTCGCATCCGGCGCGGAGGGCGTAGGCTTGTTTCGCTCAGAATTCCTGTTTTTGGACCGTGAAAGCGCGCCTTCCGAGGAGGAGCAGTTTGAGGCATACCGGAGTGTCGTGGAGGCGATGGGAGAGAAGGAGACTGTCATCCGCACGATGGACCTCGGATCGGACAAAAAGCCGTCCTGGATGTCCTTCCCCGATGAGAAAAACCCGGCTCTGGGCCTGCGCGGGCTCCGTATCTCCCTGAAGGAGCAAGAACTTTTCAAAACCCAGCTTCGTGCCCTGCTTCGCGCAGCCGTGTACGGAAATCTTAACGTGATGGTTCCCATGGTGACGTCCGTCCGGGAGATAGAAGCGGTCAAAGCATGTATGAAAGAGTGCGCCGAGGAGCTCACCAAAGAGGGAGTATCCTTCCGCATTCCTCCGCTCGGCGCCATGGTCGAGACTCCGGCCGCGGCGCTCATCGCAGAGCATCTGGCGCAGAAGGTGGACTTTTTCAGCATCGGAACCAACGACCTGACCCAGTACACACTGGCGCTGGATCGTGAAGCCGAGGGCCTCGAGGATTATTACGATCCATGCCACGAAGCGGTTCTGAATCTTATAGAAATGACTGCGCAAGCCGGTGCAAAGAACAACATTCCCACCTGTGTCTGCGGCGAACTTGCCGGCAACCCTGCAGCGATCAAAAGTCTGATCGCCGCCGGCGTGAACAAACTGTCCGTATCGGTTCCGAAAGTGAAGGCAACCATGCGGCTTGCTGCCGAAGCGGAAGAAACGCTGAAAAAAGAATCGGCGCGTGTTACAGCAGCGGAAGGATCTCTTGAAAAGGGAACAATACATGTTGCAACAGCGGAAGAGGCCCCGGAAAATGAAACATTGCATGTTGAGAAAACGATGCCTGAAAGAGCACTTAGAAATAAACCTGCTCAAGAAAGTTACGATCGTACCCCATCATCGAGCAGAGCAGAACTCGCGTCCCCGGTCGACGGAAAACTGATCCCACGGGACGAGATCCCAGACCCCGCATTCGCCTTCGGAACCATGTGGCAATGCCTGGGGATCATGCCCGAAAACGGAACGATCTACGCCCCCTGTGACGGCATCGTCTCCGGCATCGCCGCAACCAAACACGCCATAAACTTTACCTCCACCGACGGCCGCGAGATCCTTGTCCACGTGGGTATCGACACCGTCAGCCTGAACGGTAGAGGCTTTACGGTACTCGTACAAGAAGGCGCATCTGTATCAAAAGGCGATATAGTCATGGAAGTCAATCTGGACGTGATCCGCGCAGCCGGGCTGTCACCTGTGGTGGTCGTAGCGGAGTGAAATGGAACACGGGGACGGTTCTTCGTTCCACCCGGAATGGAACCGTCCCCGTGTGTTTCTGCGAACACAAAAGGACCGTCCCCGTGTGTTTCTCGTGTGTTTCCCGGGTGGAACGAGGAACCGTCCCCTGTTTCATCACCACCATTTTGGTGGAGATTTTCTTTCCAAAAAATGTTACAATAAGTTGACCAGGTACCACAAAATCGTGTTCACAGAAAGTTCACGGTGTCAGGTACCCGGTTCATAAAGCGACATAAAGTTTTTATAGTGATAAACGGATAAAAAATGAAGCAAGATAAACGTGAAGAAATGCTCGCCCCGGGCCCGGAATACGAATATTGCCCGAACTGCTACGCAAACCTGCTCCTGCAAAAGGGCTTCAGAAACGACCTCCCCTACTGGATATGCAAAGGCTGCGGCGAGATGCTCATCAATCCGGAAGTGGAAGCGGAGAGCGGTATCGCCTGGATCTGCGACCGGTGCGGGGCTATGCTCAATATTCAGGAAGGCTTCGACGACCGGTGCGGGGAGTGGCAATGCACGGAATGCGGCTTTACAAATAAGATCGAGAAGAGCGAGCTGTACACCTCGGAGGACGAGTATCAGGCTACTTTGAGAGATCCCTATAAAGGCCTCTCGGATGAAGACACCCTGGAACTGTCTTTATATCAGGATATCGAGTATCTAAACGGAAGATATGACATCATCCTGATCAGGCACCGTGAGACCGGCGTGCTCCGCATCAAAAAACTGCTGACGACCTACAACAGAAGTATCTATGACTATCTGATCGACCACCCTGTCGAGCATATGCCGCAGATCATAGCTCTTTATGAAAGCAGCAGCCGGCTGATCGTCATAGAAGAGTATGTCAAAGGAAAAACCGTTTCGCAGCTGCTCGATGCAGGCGCGCTTTCCGAAGAAAAATCCATCCGAATCGCAAGGAGCGTATGCGCTATCCTGACCAAGCTTCACACTCTGCCGACCCCTATCGTACACCGCGACATTAAACCGTCCAACGTGATCATCACGCCGGAAGGCGAAGTGTATCTGCTTGATATGAATGTGGCAAAATGGTACGATCCCGAAAAGACCGACGACACCGAATACATGGGTACGCGTCACTATGCCGCGCCGGAGCAGGTGGGATATGGCTTAATGTCATCTTCACCCAAGGCGGATATTTATGCCGCAGGAGTTTTTCTCAATGTAATGCTCACCGGAAAATATCCAAAAGAGCAAATGGCAGCCGGGAGACTCCGAAAAATCATAGAACGCTGCATCAGCCTTGATGCAAAAGACAGATTCACGGCAGAGGAACTGATCGCCAAACTGGATGAATTCAAGATTGATGAATAAAAGGATAGATTCACTGCAGAGGAACCGATCGCCAAACCGGATGAACTCAGGACTGATGTATAAAACGACAGATTCACAGCGGAAGAACCGATCGCCAAACAGAACGAACTTAGGAGTGACGAATAACAGTGCAGGAAAAGACCACCGATGAACTGAATGATTTGCTGGAAAATATGAAGCCCGAACAGCTGGGCGCCTATTTCAAGGATAATGAGAAATACCTGGCTTCCGACAAAAAGGCCTTTTATTACTATATGAAAGATGTCCTCGAAGAAAAGAGAATAAAGCTGAAGGACATCTACTCCTTCGCCGGCGTCACAGAATCCTATGGAAGCAAGATCCTGACGATGGAGAAACATACCAGGGACAGAGACCTGATCCTCCGCTTCTGCATCGCCGGGCATTTCAGCTGGGATGAAACGAACAGAGCCCTGAAACTGTATGGCTTCAACGAACTCTATGCAAAAGATCCCCGGGACGCATGCATCATAGTTGCCATCAACAATCGCGTCTACGACCTGTCTGACATAGACGAGCTCCTCATTAAACAGGGGCTGAAGCGAATAGCTCCACAGGAAAAGATAACCACATAAGCTGAACTTCTTCCCCACCATTTTGGTGGGGATTTCTTTTCGCGATAACCGGTAAAATAGTGTAGCAACCCAATGAGTATTTGGGGACGTTTCTCAATGACTCATTTTGGCGCGTGCAAAATGAGTCATTGAGAAACGTCCCCAAACACTCATTGAGAATGAAAATAAAGAGGAGGAAATTATAATGAATTGGAAATCTCTGATTACAGCAACTACGGTGGCAATGATCATTTTCTCTTGCAGCGTATCAGCAGAAGAAACCGGCAGCACCGAATCACAAAATGCACCAATAGCACAATATGATACAGAAGACGGCCTGATAGAATTTGTAGATTATGCGATCAACGAAAACGATATCGCTATTGTAGTTGACTACACGAACACCACAGCCGAAGATGTAACTCCCGAGATGCAGATCGGAATAAAAGTGTTCCAGGACGGCATCGAGATGGAAAGAGGAAGCCACTTCGAGATCGAAGGCGTAAGAGACGGATTCTCCGAAATACGCCCCGGCACAAAGATCCGTGTGGCAGAATATTTCGAACTGGAGAATCAAAATCCGATCGAAATCGAATTCTACCAGATATTCTCCTTCGACGCAAAAGAGCCACTCTATGTGGAAGTCAACCTTGACTCAAACAAGATCACCTCAAAAAGCGGGGACGAGCTCGGCATCGGCGGAAAAATATTCGGCGGCATTTTTGGCGAAGCATACAGCGACATCATGGGTGAGTACGAGAAAGCTTACGACGAAGCCATGGACGAATATAAAGATGCCTACAACGAAGCCATGGACGCTTATCAGGATGCCTATAATGAAGCCATGGGAGGTTTCGGGTTCTGAAACAGTCACGGGGGCAGGTTCCTTGGGCCAATGGGGACGTTTCTCAGTGGTCTCGAACCGTCCCCGTGTTCCACGTCCCCATTTACTCACTGTTGAAATCACAGCACTATTCATTTACAATAGAACCAACGGAGGTTTATGAATATGCAGATTTCAAGCAGATTTACAATAGCAGTCCATGTTTTGATCGCCATAGAATCTTTCAAAAATGAATACAAAATCACAAGTGAATTCCTTGCATCCAGCGTGAATGTAAACCCAACTGTGATCCGCAGGATCCTCCAGCAGCTGAAAAAAGCGGATATCGTTACTGTCAAGAGAGGAAGCGGCGGTGCAGATCTCGGACGGACGCCGGAAGAGATTACGCTTCTGGACGTGTACAATGCGGTGGAACCGGTCGAAAACGGACAGCTGTTCCATTTTCACGAAAACCCCAACGAACTGTGCCCTGTGGGAAGAAACATCCATGCTATAATGGACCGAAGGCTTGAGGAGATCCAGCAGGCAATGGAAGAAAAGATGAAGTCAGTTACTATAGCCGATGTGATGCAGGATGCGAATAAGCTGATAGCAGAGGCGGAGAGTTAAAACGGAACACGGGCGGAACGAGGAACCGTCCCCGTGTTCCGCGACTTTCAGTAACTCATCCTAACTCCCTCAACCCCAAAAAGAACCTCTTCTTAAACTCCGTATCAATTACCCTCACCGGTTTCAAATGATTCGGAGATGCACCTTTCATGATCATCATATCGCGATAGAGCCGGTAAGTCTGCTGCTGCACAAACACCAGTTCGAGCTCCCCCAGACTCCCGTTACGCACCAGATCGCCGTTAATCGGATTGGCCTGCATCAGCAGCTGCTCCATCAGCGCGCGGAGCCGGGGCATTTCATCGGCTTCGACGATGCGAGCCGGCTCCATCAGGACAGTGTACCGGGAGGGAGTGGCATCAGGATCGGCATAAATGCTGTAGTCACTGATATCAAGGCCGGTCTGTCCGGAGAAATTATCGACGGCCCAGCGGAGAGCCTCCTCGTTGGTCTTCTCGCCGGCAATCGAAAGCAGCTGATTCTTGCGGTAAAAAACTTTATCATCGGAGTTTCATTATAATACCCGGTCACCCGGATCACATCCTGCAGACGATACCGATAAAACCCGGAAAGGTTTGTGACGACGATCTCATAATCTTCGCCGACCTCCAGCTCCTCGATCCCCAACGTCTTTGTTTCGTCCGTTGCCCTGACGGGGATAAATTCATAAAACCCGCCGTCCGGTATGGTGTCAGGTACCGTGAACTTTTTGTGAACATTTTAACCAATACAAGTAAGTCCCCTCCTTCAAAAAGCGCAAAGCTTTTAAGGGGTTAGGGGACTTTCTTGTGTCAGGTGTGGTTCAAGCCACACCTGACAGCCCACGGAGTGGGCTATTGGTTACCGGCAAGTAGCGAAGCGGATTGCCGGTT
>CADCPK010000313.1 GCA_902803215.1 uncultured Lachnospiraceae bacterium | reverse complement strand
TTTTTATATCCCTTTTTCATGTTCCAGGAGGCTTTCCGTGTATTCCATGAAGTCTGCCTGTCCGTACCTGGCAATTCATCCCACCACAGAGGATGGTGGAATTCTTGCTATGTTATGTTAACAGTCCGACCTTTGCAACTTCTTTGCAGAGTAATTCATATGCCTCAAGAAAACAATCCGGTAGAAAGTTTTATTTTTCGACCCAAATGGTTTGTGATAATATAATTTTCGAAAGAACTGTATACGCGAAACCTTTTGCTGTTGTCAGGAAAATATAGGATCGATATGGATAAAGCAAAGAAAACTGACCAGATTATCATAGTGGTTCTGATCGCAATAGCTGTTTTGATTGCCGGCAGCGTTATACACAGGCGGATGTCTTCTTCCGGCAGCAACTCCGGCGAAGCTCCGGATTCGATATCGGAAGCATTAACTTATCAGGACTATAATGGGAAAAAGATCGGAATTCTGTCCGGAACGAATCTGGAGGCCGCCAGTTTCGAGTATTTTCCGGACAGTGAATACCTTTACTTCAATTCCTACGCAGATTTGAACGCGGCACTTGAGGGCGGCAAGATCGACGCGTATCTTGGAGATGAGCCTGCGCTGAAAAGCATACACGCTCTCCAGCCTCAGATTGATTTTATAAAAGAGCGGCTGACTCAGAACCGGTACTCTTTTGCCTTTCGCAAGAACGATCCTCATGAGAAACAGCTTCTGGATGAATTTAACGAGTGGCTTCGCAGTATTAAGGCGGACGGCACTTATGACGATATAGACGCGGTATGGTTTGGCACAGACGAAAGCAAAAAGGTCGTCGATCTGTCAGGACTGACCGGAGAAAACGGAACGATCCATGTCGTAACGACATCGACGGATGAGCCATTTTCGTATATTAAGGATGGTGAACACGTCGGATACGACATCGATGTGGCGGTTCGCTTTTGCCGCGCGAGAGGCTATAAAATTGAGATCGGCGATGTGGATTACGCAGCCCGCATCCCTGCACTTGCCTCCGGGAAATATGAATTCACCACGACGATGAATGTCACGCCCGAGCGGGAAGAGGAGGTTTTGTTCTCGGAGCCTGTAAGTGAAGGAGGCATAGTGGTCGCAGTGCGCGCGACAGATCTGAATCACACCGCGGCAGATGACACGAGTAAGATCGGCTTCTTCTCATCTCTGCTGAACAGCTTCGAGAAGACATTTATCCGCGAAAACCGCTGGAAGCTGATTCTGAAGGGTGTCTCCATCACGTGTCTGATCACGGCGCTGTCAGTGCTGTTTGGTTCTTTGCTGGCGTTCGGCATATGCCTCCTTAGGCGGACGGGCAGCAGGATCGCGAATGGAATTCTGAATCTGTACGTAAAGCTTATGCAGGGCACCCCAATAGTCGTCCTGTTGATGATTCTTTACTATATCGTCTTTGGAAAGTCTGGAATCAACGCGCTCTGGGTCGCCGTGATCGCTTTCTCCCTGAATATGGGAGCGTATGGGTCTGAGATCATGAGATCCGGGATCCAGGGCGTCGACAGTGGTCAGATGGAGGCAGCGCTGGCACTCGGTTTTACCCCCAAGCAGGCGTTCTTTGATTTTGTCTTCCCCCAAGCTGCGGTACTCTTTCTGCCCGTCTATCGCGGAGAGATCGTGAACCTGCTTAAGAGCACATCTGTAGTCGGATTTATCGCCATCACAGATCTGACAAAGATGAGCGATATCATCCGAAGCCGGACTTATGACGCATTTTTCCCGCTGATTGCCACAGCTCTGATCTACTTTGCTCTGGCATGGTGTATCTCTCATGCGGTAAAGCTTCTGCTTAACCGCATCGACTGGAGGCGCAGAAGAACAAGAACCGAAAGGAAGGGAACTGCATGAGCCTGATCACGATTGAACACCTTCGCAAAGAATTCCCAGATGTCACGCCTCTTAAAGATGTCAACGCCTCGATTGAAACGGGCGATGTCATCTCAGTGATCGGACCGTCCGGGACGGGAAAGTCTACACTGCTCCGCTGCCTGAATCGTCTGGAAATGCCGACGTCGGGAACGATTACGGTGGACGGAGAAGTCATCACGGATCCGAAGTGTGACCTTTCGCGTGTGCGCCGTCAGATGGGCATGGTGTTCCAGTCATTTCATCTTTTCAACAACCTGACCGTTCTCGAGAACATTATAGCAGCTCCCGTTAAGCTGCTGAAAATGCCGAAGGATCAGGCCCGGAGGGAGGCAATGGCGCTTCTCAAACGCGTGGGCCTTGAGGAGAAGGCGGACTGTTACCCGGACGAGCTCTCGGGCGGACAGTCGCAGCGGGCGGCAATTGCCCGCGCCATCGCCATGAAACCGAAGATCCTTCTGTTCGACGAGCCGACATCGGCGCTGGATCCCACTATGGTCGAAGAAGTGCTGGCCGTGATCAGGTCCCTCGTCAATGACGGCATGACCATGATGATCGTGACGCACGAAATGAGATTTGCACACGACGTATCAAACCGCGTTTTCTACATGGACGAAGGCGGCATATACGAAGAAGGGACCCCGGATGAGATCTTTTATCATCCGAAAAAAGCGAAAACAAAGCAGTTTGTCAAGAGAATGAAAACAGAGACAATCCTGTTCAACGCGGGCCGGATTGATTACGCAAAGGTGGTTGAGAAGGTCGGCAGCTTCTGCCGGGATGCCATGCTGGATGCGCGCGCCGCCCGCAATATCATGCTGTCCTTCGACGAGATCGTAATGGAGAACATTGTAAAACAGCGCGGCTCCGATCCCGCGGTCTATCCCATCGAGATGTCTCTTGAGCACACGGAGCAGGACAGCCTATTAAAGGTTCTGTATTCCTTTGGAGGCAGCAGGTTTGATCCCTTTGAAGAAGGCGACGAGCTGTCCGTCTTACTCGTGAAAAAGTTGTCAAAAGACGTGGAATACGAATACGATGGCAGAAACCATATGACCCTCAGATTCAATTAGATAAGCTGTCCCTCTTCTTTTTCCGTCTCCTATTTCTTCCTTGCCACCAGATGCAGCCGGAATTTCTTTCCGCGTTCCAGTTTTTCCACATAAAGATCGGATTTCCGGCAAAAGTCTCTCACTTCATCCAAAGAATACGCGCCGACATCTCCGTGTCCGATCAGATTTGCCAATGGCATCTCCGTATGATTCATGAGCCAGAGGATCGGCCCGGGCGCGGTATAATCCTGCAAAATCAGCCTTCCGCCCGGGCGCAGGACACGCTGAACACTATAAAAAAATTTCTGCGGGTTCGGATAGTGATGAAAACTGTTGGAGCATATGACCGCGTCGAACATGTTCTCCTCAAACGGAAGATTCTCGCAGTCGCCTACAACCCAGGTGACACCGGCCAGATTTTTGGCTTTCGCGACCTCGATCATGCGCGGCGTAATGTCGAGCCCCGTATAGTGTTTCCCGGGATCTTCTTCGTATAAGAGAGAGATCATAGGTCCGGTTCCGCACCCGCAGTCGAGCAGATCCGTATACTCTTCTTTTGCCAGTTCTCCCGCAATAAACGGATAGTCGTCCTTACACATCTCATAGATGCCGGCATGACCGCTTTCATATACATCTGCAGCTTTCGTGAACTCTCTGACTGTCAGATCCTTGTAGCGTTTTTCTCTTTCCTTGGACATCTTTTTATTCAAAGCAAAATGTAACATATCATCCTCCAAGAGCAAACAGAGCAGGCCCGAAATCCTTCGAATCCTGCTCCGTAAAATGTGCACTAAGGCAGTTAGAATTCGCTAACTAAGGGTAAGATACCACTAACTGCCATTTTTTTCAATAGCTTATACTTCTTTATTGCGTAAAGATGATTTCATCTGCTCATCCGCCCATTGATATACAGACTCCAATGCCGGGATCAATGTCTTTCCCCTTGAAAAGTGCGCTGTACCACTTACGGTTCAGGATCTGATGGACGATGACAAGCACCGTCATACCCATGCCGATCCATTCATGTGCCATCTCCCCCGTGACCTGATAGGCCATAAGACAAAGGATGAGGACGGTCATGGCAGTATCCACGATCCTCTTTATGAGCATATTATTCATTCCTCATTCCATACTTCCTTCGCAAGGCGAAAGACCGCCCAGACCTTCGGCCAGCCCACATACATGGTTGCGTGTGTGATGATTGCAGCA
>CADCPK010000312.1 GCA_902803215.1 uncultured Lachnospiraceae bacterium | reverse complement strand
TTGCCGGTAACCAATAGCCCACTCCGTGGGCTGTCAGGTGAGGCCTCCACCACACCTGACACAAGCAAGTCCCCTAACCCCTCCTTATCTGGCCGAAAACTATCTGCAGGAACCGGTCAATCGCCCCTACGGCAATCCCCATTATTCCTGCTTTCTCTCGCTGGAAGGAGAAGGAGAACTGACAGTGTCCGGCGAGACAATGAAAATAAGGGAAGGTGAATGCTTCATCCTCCTCCCCGAAGTTCCCTGCAGTTATCACGGTCTCGGTAAAAAATGGATCGTATCTTCTGCAGGCTTTACGGGCGGCATCAGTTCTTCTCTTTTTGATTGTCTGGGCATACGCGAAAGCGGTGTATACACGATCTCCGACCCGGGTATTTTCATCCGGTATATCGCAAAACTGCGGAAGCTGACACAGAACAGTCAATTACAAAAAGACTGGTCTGACTGTTGTTACCGTTTTTTGCTCGATCTCTCACACGCGATCACTTTCCATCCCGGCAATGAACTCCCTGAACAAAAAGAACTCCCGGAAGACTCTTACGCCTTCCGGGTAATAAGATATCTGGAATCTCACCTGGCCGAGCCGGTATCTGTCAACGACCTGGCCGACCTTATGGGGCTCAACAGTGAATATCTATGCACAGTATTTAAAAAAGAGACCGGCCTCACCATCATTCAGTACCTGCAGCGCCTGCGGATCGGGCGGGCACGAATGATGCTCGAACGTTTTCCCGAGCGGGATGCCGCCGAGATCGGGCGGGCCTGCGGCTATGAGTCGCCAAGCTATTTCGGGCTTCAGTTCAAAAGGATCACCGGCTCCACTCCAAATCAGTACCGCAAGACTGCTGCCTCGGTGAGGGTTCCCTGAGGTCTTTTCATGAGCTGATGAACGGTCTTGCTCCACTGCATGCTATATCCCGAGAACATATCATGTAATTGCTGTAAATCCCGTAATATATGCTTGCCAATATAGCTGCCCGCAGAATATAATGATAAAGGGGATTGAGACCGAAGTGCTTTTTTCGGCATAGTCCCCATTTTGTATATTACGGCAATAGCATATCGCCCTGCACGTCAGAGGAAAAGGAGTACCTTATGCTGAAGAGTTATACTGAAGAGGCCAAAAAATATGGCGTAATTGAAATTACCCTGGAAGGTCCCGCCGACGGCAATCCATTTGCGGATCATTGGGTAAAAGGCACTTTTGAAAGTACATCCGAGACGAAGAATGTAGAAGGTTTTTATGATGGGAACGGCATCTACAAAGTAAGGTGCATGCCGTCTTTCGAAGAAAAGTATTGTTGCAGGATTGTAACAGACTGGGGCGATGCCGAAGAAGTCACGGTTTCGGTCGGCGCGGCGGAAGAAGGAAATCACGGTCCTGTTCGTGTGGCTTCCGCCTTCCATTTTTCCTACGATGACGGGACGGTCTATTACCCGGTCGGCACCACCTGCTATGTGTGGCATCTGCAGCCGGAGGCAGTTCGGAAAGATACCTACGAGAGTCTGGCGAAGCTTCCCTTCAACAAGATCCGTTTCTGTATCTTCCCCAAGCACTATGATTATAACCTGCGGGAGCCCGAACTGTATCCTTATATACTGAGGGCGGATTCTCCGTGGAAACCCTCCGATTTTCAAGAAGAAACTCTCAAAGCCATGCCGCGGAACGAGCTTGGAGGGATCCCCGCAACTGTCGGCGACCCCGAAAAGGTCTGGGATTTTATGCGCTTCAATCCGGATTATTTTGCCCGCATAGAACAGGATATCATGAGGCTTGGCAAAATGGGGATCGAGGCAGACCTGATCCTTCTTCATCCGTATGACCGCTGGGGATTTTCTCACCTGACCGAGGAAGAAGAGAATTTCTATCTGAAATATATCGTCAATCGTTTCAGCGCGTTCCACAATGTATGGTGGGCTATGGCAAATGAATACGATCTGTTCTTTGATAAGCCGCTGTCTCAGTGGGAATCGAACGCCGCTGTGGTCTGCCGTCAGGATCCTTACCGTCATCTGCGTTCCATCCACAATTGTATGACCATGTACGACCATACACGCGCCTGGATCACGCATTGCAGCATCCAGCGTATCGATCTTTACCGAACTGCGGAAAACACGGATATCTGGCGGACGCAATTTGGAAAACCATGTGTGCTCGACGAGATCGCGTATGAGGGAGATATTCCTTACGGCTGGGGAAATATCAGCGGCGAAGAAATGACCCGCCGTTTCTGGGAGGCCTATGTGCGCGGCGGCTACGGCCAGCACGGCGAGACCTACCTGTGCGACGAAGAGATCCTGTGGTGGTCCCACGGCGGAAAGATCAAAGGAACAAGTCCCGAAAGAATTGCTTTTCTGAAAAAGATCATGGAAGAAAACGGTGGATATATGGATCCGGTACAAGAAATATTCGATGAGACCGTCGGCACAAATGTACATCCGGGCTCTCATCCGAATAAGCCCTGCACCATGTACTACTACGGCGCAAACCGCCCCTCTTCGCGGCCCTTCTTTTTCGATGGAAAGCCCGTAGACGTGGAGCTCATCGACACCTGGAATATGACTGTCACTCCCGCCGGACGCTTCAGCGGAAGGTTTAACGTCCCGTTCCCGGCGCGGCCTTATATGGCGGCAAGGGTGACGGAAGTGTGAAATAGGACGCACAGGAGGCGCGCACAGGGGGACGGTCCTTTTGTGTTCGCACCAAGATGGTAGACGCACATAGTGCTTCTCCCCTTGGGATGCGAACACAAAAGGACCGTCCCCCTGTGCGCGTCCCCCTATGCGCATGTTTCACCCCATCTGCTCCGGCACATGAAACCCTTCCCCGATCACCTCATTAGACTCCTGTATGATCACAAACGAGCAGGGATCCACCTCATGCGCCAGCTTCCTTATCGCATACATCTCCTTATTATTGCAGGCACACATCACCACATACTTATCTTCCCCTGTATAAGCCCCCATGCCTTTCAGCACCGTGGCCCCTCTCGTAGTCGCATCATCGATCGCTCTGGAGATACTCATCGGATGGTCGGTAATGATAAGCGCAAGCTTCCCGTAATTACCGCCGTAAACCACCTTATCCAGCACGACCGAAAGAATGTAGCTGATGATAAAGCCATAGAGGATCATGTTCTTGTCTTCCACATAATAACCGCCGGCAAGAATAATACAGAGATCGATCACAAAAGAAATTCTTCCTATAGAGATATGCGGTTTTTTCGCCTTGACCGTCATCAAGATAAAATCTGTCCCACCCGTAGAGGACTCCCTCATAAAGACGATTCCATATCCGATGCCCGACAGCACCCCCGTGAAGACTGCCGCCAGCAGAGTATCACCCTGGTAGGTGGGCAGAAGCGGTCCCAATATATCCATGATCAACGATGTGATCAGCGTAGTCCTGAGCGAATTCATGTAAAACCGCTTACCAAGAGCCTTATAGCAGGCGATCGCAATAGGAATATTGAGCGCGATGGTCATAACACCGACCGGAAGCCTGAAAAGGCGGTAAAGGATAACCGCGATTCCCGAGATACCGGTAAGCGGAAAATCCGAAGGTATGGCAAAACAATATATCGCGAGGGACAACAGCACCCCGCTGAGCAAATCTACTCCTATGTCGGCAACTCTTTCATAACGTTTCATATAATCCTCTGATCCTCCCATTTTTGAACATAAAAAAAGCGAACCAACAGTACAGGAAGCTGCTGATCCGCCATCTAAATTCAATCTGATTTCCAAGTTCCAAGCCTGCAGACCGGCCCTGCACACCCTCCCGGGCATACTGCTATGCTCCCCGTCCGCCGAATGAAACCTGTCGTTTCCGGTTCTTTTTACAGAGCTATTCTACCATCAAGCAACCGGAAGGTCAAGGGGCCTTTTCGCGCCGCCGAAGCCCGCCATCGAATGGCCCTTGAAGTGCGAAAGAATGATCCAGTCAGAATAATTCTCCGCATGGCTCCCGACAATAGCCCTGTCAAGCCTGCTGCCGCCGATAACCGGCCACTCTACCTCGCCTTCTTCGTCCAGGACATCAAAATCAGCGATCTCCGTAAAGCCATGATCCTCTGCAACCTGCCTGTGCACAGCCGTGCTTGCACGCGACCCGCCATAGGCTGTGTTGCATTCCACGATAGTCCCGTCCACTTTCTGCACCAGATCCTTGATCAGCTCCGGGCGGAGATAGTTGCTTGCAGGAGGCTCCCCGGTCGAGATTTTGACCGCAACATCGCCGGTCGGCTCCCATCCCAGTTTCTCGTAAATTTTCACGAGCCCTTCCGCAGAAATATCCGATGTGAAATACACTACCGATGCATCACCGGTACCGGGCTCTTCTGTCTGCTCCTCAGCAGCTGCCGGAAACGCCATGAGCGAGGATGCCAGCATGGTACATGTCAAAACGGAAAGTAATCTCGTCTTAAGTTTCATTTCATCCTCCTTTTTTCCTGTCACACAAAGTCACCCGGATGTTCCTGTCTGTACTTTTATACTTCTTTACATGGTCAACTATTTGTCCCTGTCAGTACCTTAATACAGCTAAAACGAAATCATTTATATGTCCCTATCAACACCTTAACACTCCGCGGGCAAAGTACGACACCGTCATAACGCTCGTACAGTTTTTCCTCTCCGGGCTGCGCGGAAAAGCCGGCCGAATCAAAGGCAATTTTCCATGAGCATCCCGCCGGAATGATCGGCAGCTTCATGTAGTGCTCTTCCCAGTGCGCATTCACCGCAATATAGATAAAGCAGTCCGAATCCGTGCCAAACTTCTCATGGTCTTCCGCAAACATGTAGGCGAAAACCAGCGCCGGCGCCTTCTCGTCCAGCTGCCACGGCTCCTCCCCATGGAAAGAAAGCTCGGGATAGCCTGTACCGTTATGTCCAAATCGATACTCCATACCCCTGAGCACCGGGTGCGCTTTCCGAAAAGCGATCAGATCACGGACATACGCAAACAATGCTCTGTTCTTCTCAAGCCCCGCCCAGCTGAGCCACGAAATCTCGTTGTCCTGACAGTAAGCGTTATTATTACCTTTCTGCGAATTGGCAAATTCATCTCCCGCAAGAAGCATAGGAATGCCGCGGCTGGTCAACAGGATCGTCATCATGTTTTTCATCTGACGTAAACGAAGTTCATTGATCCCGGGATCATCCGTGTCTCCTTCTACACCGCAGTTCCAGCTGTCATTATCATTGCATCCATCCCTGTTGTCCTCCCCGTTCGCCTCGTTGTGCTTCTTATTATAAGAAACAAGGTCATAGAGGGTAAAACCGTCATGGCAGGTGACGAAATTGATGGAAGAAGCTGCGTTTCGCTCGTCATAAAGATCCTCCGACCCTCGAATCCGCAGGTACAGTTCCGGGGCATGCTCCGCGCCGCCTTTGATGAACCTGCGCAGGCTGTCACGATACCTGCCGTTCCACTCCGCCCAGCGGTCACACGGCGAAAAATCCCCCACCTGATACAATCCGCCTGCATCCCAGGCTTCCGCGATCAGCAGCGATTTCCCCAGTACCGCGTCCTGTGCGATGGTGTCGATGAGCGGTGGGTTCATCATCGGCGCCCCGTCTTCTCCTCTGGAAAGGATCGATGCCAGATCGAAGCGGAACCCGTCAACATGATACGCGCTGACCCAGTACCGCAGACAGTCAAGTACCACATTACGGACGACCGGATCGTTGCAGTTCATGGTATTTCCGCAGCCGCTGAAGTTATAATAGCGTCCGTCCGGGGAAAGCATGTAGTAAGTTCTGTTATCGATCCCGCGGAACGAAATTGTAGGCCCGTTTTCATTTCCCTCTGCAGTGTGATTGAAAACCACGTCAAGGATCACCTGGATCCCGTTTTTATGCAGATGACGGATCATGCTTTTCAGCTCGTCCGCCTCCATGCCAAATCTTCCTTCTACAGAGAAGCCGGCCTTCGGTGCGAAAAAGCAGACCGTCGAATATCCCCAGTAATTGAGCAGTCTTTTTCCGTTTACTTCTCTTTTGTTCTCAAATTCATCAAACTCAAAGATCGGCATGAGTTCCACACAGTTGACGCCAAGCTCCTTCAGGTACGGGATCTTCTCTGCCAGCCCCGCATAGCTGCCCTTATATTTCACACCGCTGTCGGAATTAACGGTGAATGAGCGCACATGAAGCTCGTAGATGATCAGATCCTGCGGCTTCAGCTCGAGTGGCTTGTCATTCTCCCAATCGTAATCCTCACGGATAAACTGCCCTCTGTGCGGAAACGGATCATCCCGGTTCGGCTCTCTTCCCCATACCGACCTGCCCGAGACCGACTTTGCATACGGATCGAGCAGCACCCGGGACTTGTCAAACAGCAGCCCCTCCTCCGGCCGATACGGCCCGTCAAACCGGTACCCATACTCCGTCGTCTCCGGATTGATTCCAAACACCATCATGGTATAAACATTACCGATCCGAAATTCCTCCGGAAACGGTATCTCAACAAACGGCTCCCTCTGCCCATGGTGATATAGTACCAGCGTGCAGCCCGTCGCTTCCTTGGAGAAAACACTGAAATTTATAGCATCATTAATAATCGTGGCACCGAACGGGAATACACGTCCCACACGGTACGACAGGTTCTTTATTTTGTTTGTGGGAAATGTGTCGATCAGTTGCATGGCAGTTCCTTTCCTGTTAACAGAATGTTCATGGTATCTTCATGGTGTCAGGTACCGTGAACTTTCTGCGAATATTATGAACACTGTTTACAGTTTCAGGCACCATGTATATTATACCGGAAATCCGGACCAACGTACATAAAAACAACAGAGATCTCGTCTCCTGCTGTTTCCCATATCACATAAAAATGCGCATAATAATAAATTTCACAGTACCTGACACCATAAATCTTAGTTTATGGTGTCAGGTACCGTAAACTTTTTGTGAACATCATCCGCAAAAAACCGACAAAATGTGCAAAATTCGGATATATCTATAAAGTAAATCCGGTACAATAGAAGTAAAAAAGGGAGACGTGCATAAAAATGGCAGAACCGATCATGATATTCAAAGTATATGCAGACAACGCCGAGGTCTCCAACCTGGAGTGTCCCTACGGCGCAGTTACCATTATCCCGTTCCGCGCCACCGTAGAATCCGAACTCTTCACCGGAGAAACCCTTCCCGGCGCGGTCGATGTGCAGATCGAGAACCCAGGCTACAGCCGCAACATGTGCGCCAAATACATGTTCCGGGGAAAAGACAAAAAAGGAAACGAGTGCAGCCTGTTCGTAAAAAACGACAGCTACCTTGCCCCGATCATGCGGAACGAGCCCCACTTCGACGGCTGCCCCATGTTCCTGACAGACAGCCCTGTGCTCGGCCCGTACCTCTGCGCACAGCACTTCCGCTCCGAGGTACAAGGCACCGATTGGGGTGTAGAGATCCGCATTTACGATGTGCTTCAGCAATAATACAATATTTCATCAATGCTACATGGAGGTATTATGGAAAGAAAATATCCGCATTTAAGCAGCCCCATTACTATAGGAAGAACCACCTTCCGCAACCGCATGTTCTCCGCCCCGATGGGAGGAACAGACATCGCCAATGACGGCTGCATCGGCCCAAAATCCACAGCATTCTATGAACTGAGAGCCAGGGGCGGCGCCGCCGCAGTCACCGTAAGCGAGCTTATGGTGCATCCCGCGACCGACGGCTCCCACGCATATCATCTGGACGAAAGCATCCTTAATTCCCTGGCATGCGCCACCTACACCGCCGATGCCATCCGCCGGCACGGAGCCATTCCTTCCTTGGAACTCTCCCACTCGGGAATGTACGCCGGCACTTACATGACGGACAAAACCAAACAAAAATCGATGCACCAGTGGGGCCCTTCCGACACGGTTCGCCCCGATG
>CADCPK010000311.1 GCA_902803215.1 uncultured Lachnospiraceae bacterium | reverse complement strand
GGCAGGATCCCCGAAAAAACGATGAGCAGAAAAGAGGCAATGCAGATCCGAATAGTTCTACGTATATTCTTCAACTTCTCTCGCCTCCTTTACGCCCGCAGATAAAAGAACAGGAAAATGATCGCCATAAAGATGAGGCTCAGTCCCACCATGAACAGGATCATCTTCTTGTTGTCTGTCGGAAGGTCGCCCACAAGACGGCCTGTCTGTGCGTTCATGGCGAAAGTAAAGTTCTTATCGTGCCACGTTGTGTTCAGGAGCCACACCGGGTAGAGTGCATAGCTTGCGCTCCGGTCGGTAAGCCTTACATTTCCGTCCTGCTCCTCAAGCGTCTGATAACCGTTAACCGTACTGCGGAAGGTATCGCTGATACTCTGCCTTATTCTGGCGTTGGCCCGGTTTATGCTGTCATCCTTTGATATATCATAGCGGTCCGCAAAATATCCCGACAGGTAAGCCGTCCGAAAATCGACAGCTTCCGAAAAATCGAACGGTTCGATCGATTCCATCAGATCGTCTGCCATCTTGGTCGAGCCGTCCACCGGAACATGTTCAAACCTGAGCTCGCCTTTTCTGAAAATGGAATAATAGCTTGTCCGGGTATAGATGTAGTCACCGTCGTCCCAGACCGCTTTTTTTGTCCCATTGTACCGAAACGAGGCATCGGCATGCGCGCCGAAAAGCCAGAAGGGAACATAAACGCCTTTGATCTCATCGATATGATTCTCGTCGTGAAAGCTTTTCGGCAGAAGTATTTTTCCCTTCAGGTGTTTGCGATATGCTTCTTTTGCCGCTTCTTTGTCCAGCTTGAACGGGATGACGTAATCGGGCTTCAGCTGTCCGCTGAACTGGTTCATCATCACAACAGGGTTGCCGCAGAAAGGACAGCTCGACGCGGCGGTGCTCTCATCTGTCATGATCTCGCCGCCGCAGGACTCGCAGATATATGTTACAAGTCCGGCCGCCTCTTCCTCGCCCCAGCTGCTGCCCTGAACGTTGTCCCACGTCATATCGTCGGGTGTCTCGTCGTTCAGATGGGCGTCGTAGGCTTCGAGCGCCTCCACTTCCACTTCTGTCCCGCAATACGGGCATTTCATCTTCTGCAGCGTACTGTCAAACTCCAGTACGCCGCCGCAGGACGGGCATTTGTATTCTTTTACACCTGCCATTTAACTCTCCCTTAACGGATTACATCCTGATAGTTGAACTGATGGCCGCATTCCGGGCAGAATTTAGACGGTCCTTCGGGTTCAAAGCCGCACTTGCTGCAGCGGTATCTGATCTGTGCAGCGGGACGCGGGCTGCCGCATTCCGAACAGAACTTACCTGTATTCACTGTACCGCAGCTGCAGGTCCACTGTCCGACCTGCTGAGGAGCGCTCTGCGGTCTTGCCTGCTGCTGAGGAGCCGCGCCCGGCTGATTGCTCATCTCGTACAGATCATGCAGATTGAAGCCGCCTGCCTGAGAAGCCATGCCCATGCCCATGAAGCCGGTCATTGCTCCGGCAGAGTTCGAAGCTGCCGCACGCATCGCATCGGCCTGTGCTCCGGCAAGTGTAGCCGCTGCCATAGCCGGATTGCGAAGCATGGCGCTCTTCTGTGCGGTCTTGATCAGCTCGGCATCTTCTTCGGGAAGCGTCACCGAATTCAGCGCGACCGATACCACTTCGAGTCCTCTGAGCTCTGCCCACTTGCGGGTCAGGGCCTGATTCATCGCGTCGCAAAGCTCGGTAACATGTGCCGGAAGCGCGCTCGGCCTGATGCCCTGCTCCGAGATTGAGCCGAAGGCGGGCTGAAGTGCACTGATGAACTCGCTCTTCAGCTGCTGATCGATGTCGCTTCTCAGAAATGCCTGATTAACATTTCCGCAAACATTGGCATAGAAAAGAAGCGGATCTGCGATCCTGTAAGAATACACGCCGTTGCAGCGCACGGAGACATCCACATCCAGTCCGATATTGTTGTCCACAACACGGAAAGGTATCGGGCTCGGTGTGCCAAACTTGTTGTCGATGAGTTCCTTCGTATTAAAATAGTAGACTCTCTGATCCATCGCCGGAGCGCCGCCGTAGGTGAAACGCTTGCCGATGATCGCGAATGTGTTCTTGATGCTCTCCGAGAGCGAGCCGCCGAAGATGCTGGGCTCGGTGGAGGAGTCGTAGGTAAATTCGCCCGGCTCTGCGCAGACTTCCACGATTTTGCCCTGCTCCACGATGATCATACACTGGCCGTCGGCCACAACGATACCCGATCCGTTGGTAATGACATTGTCAGAGCCCTTGTTCGAACCTTTTCCGGTCCTCTTCTGTCCTTTGACCACCAATACGTCCCTGGCCATCGAATCACAGTAAAAATACTCTTTCCAGATGTCCGACATTGTGCTGCTGACCGCTGAAATTCCCGCCTGAATAAGTCCCATTTTGTATTCCCTCCTTTGGTTTTAATTAATAAGTGCCTTCAGATAATCCATGGCAGTTTCCTCATGTTTGGTTCCTTCGAGAAGACCGACATACACCGGTTCATAGTAGAAGCCAAATTCATCATACACAGGATTGCCCTTTGAAAGAACCATAAACGGCCCGTCAAAGCTCACCCCGTCTCCTGCCTTGTAGTCTTTTGGAAGCATCTGTTCCAGATTTTTAAAGGTGACACCGTCTCCCAGCTTGTCCGTTGTGATCTCCGGCATAAGGATGACGTCGACCTCGGCTGCAGAGAGCATGGTGACAAACGTCATCTGAGACTGATAATCGAACTTTCCGGTTTCGGGATCTGCCACCACATTCCGGTACACCGACACCGTCTCATATTTGTCCTCCGAGCCGATCATCTGTTTGATATCCTCTTCGGTCGTATCGGAGTAGCCGGGATCGGTGTTTATTGCCATGATCCCCAGAATCTGATGCATCTTAGCATTTTCCACCCAGTCCCTTATCGCAAATGCCAGTACGACTGCCGCGATAATAAGAGCGATCGCCCACTTGTAATACATCCAGATGTATTCCATCTTTTGCGCGGGAGTCATCGTCGGAAACTGTTTTTTTACTTCTTCCCTGATTCTTCTGGATTCATCATCCATTTTCATCACCTCGTGTACCATTTTACAATATCCTTCCATAAGCCGCAAGGACAAAATCAACCGGCCCTGCCCGGAGCATCCCGGCAGATATTGGACTAAAACAGGATGATATAACACATAAATCCCTTGACGGACATTAGAGCAGATGTTATAAATAATGTGCATGGAAGTTACGTGTGTAACGGACTTCCCACTCTCTTTCACCTATAACAGGAGGAAAAACATGGCTAATATTGAGTTGCTTGAACATTCCACACCGATCGCGCCTATCCGCATCGCCGCACTGGACGGCTGTAAGGAGCTGGCGCAGGAAGTCGACAAGAAGCTTGTCAAATATCGCAGGGAATTAGCCTCTCACCGATTTAAAGAAGCAATTGCGATCCCGCAGGGATACAATGAAAAGTCCTTTCTGGTCGAATGTGAATGCCCGCGCTTCGGCACAGGCGAAGGAAAGGGCCGCATCAAGGAATCCGTCAGGGGTGCCGATCTGTTTATCATGATCGACATTACCAACTACAGTCTTACGTACACTGTCTGCGGACATGAAAATCATATGTCCCCCGACAATCATTTTCAGGATCTCAAGCGAATCATATCTGCTGCCACCGGAAAAGCACGCCGCATCAGCGTAGTCATGCCGTTTTTGTATGAGGGACGCCAGCACAGACGTTCCAAGCGTGAATCGCTGGACTGCGCAATTGCACTTCGCGAGCTGGTCAACATGGGCGTGTCAAACATTATTACCTTTGACGCTCACGATCCTCGCGTACAGAACTCGATCCCGCTCAGCGGTTTCGATAACTTCTTCCCCTCCTATCAATTTTTAAAAGCACTTGTCAGCAATGTGCCTGATTTTCAGATCGACAACGATCACCTCATGGTGATCAGCCCCGACGAGGGCGCAATGTCCCGTGCAGTATATTTCTCGGGCATTCTGGGTGTCGATATGGGCATGTTCTATAAACGAAGAGATTATTCCACCGTGGTAAACGGCCGAAATCCGATCGTGGCGCACGAGTTCCTGGGTGATTCGCTGGAAGGCAAAGACGTCATCATCATCGATGACATGATCAGCTCCGGCGAGAGCATGCTGGATGTCGCCCGTCAGATCAAGGAACGCAAGGCCAAACGTGTCTTTGTGTGTACCACGTACGGTCTGTTCACGGATGGGCTGGACAAGTTCGATGAGTATTACGAAAAAGGATGGATCGACAGGGTCATCACCACAAACCTCAACTATCGTCCGAAAGAGCTCCTGACACGTCCGTATTATCTGGAAGCCAACATGAGCAAATACCTGGCCAGCATCCTCGACATCATCAATCATGATGTGCCGATCGAAAAGGTGCGGTCCAACAACGAAAAGATCATGACGCTCACCAACAAGCTTAAAGCAAAAGCCTCGCATTAACGCGAGGCTTTTTTTCTTACTTTATCTCCAGAAAAGCACCGAGATTTCCTCTGCGGTCACCGCTTTTCCGATGGGAATATAAAAAATCGGGGTTGCAGGAGGTGCAAAGTCCTGCGATGTGGATGTTCTCGGGCTTCACTCCCGCTTCGAGCAGGATGCGCCTATTCGCTTCCCACAGGTTCAGCCGATATTTGCCGTTCGGCTTTGCGAGCAGAATATCCGCATGATACTCAGGCGCGAACATCGCCATAAACTTCTCAGCCACATCCGCGCTCACCTCATAACAGCGAAAACACACGGAAGGACCGATCCCGCAGATCATATCCTCCGGTCTGCTGCCGAACTCGGCGTTCATTTTGCTCAGCGTCACTTGTCCGATGCGTCCCTCCGTCCCTCTCCAGCCGGAATGAGACAGCCCGATGGCACGATGTACCGGATCGACAAAATAAAGCGGAACGCAGTCTGCATAGAAGGTTGCCAATGTTACACCCGGAGTGTCGGTGATCAGGCCATCCGTCTCGTGAAAATCCTTGGGCCTTGTGAAGCCCGACCCGCAGTCCTTTTTGCCCACCCTTCTCACAGTCGTCCTGTGAACCTGATCGGAGAGCACCATGCTCTCCGGATCAAAGCCGATAGCCCTGCCTATCCTCCTGAAGTTCTCGCGGACATCTTCTTCATTGTCCCCTCGCGTAAAGCTCAGGTTCATCGACGCGAAGCAGTCCCGGCTTACACCGCCCAGCCTGGTGCTGAAACCGTTCCGCACAAAATCGATTTTGTCCATGGCGGGAAAGGACAGCCAGGTTACTCCGTCGGTATGCCGGATATGCATTCCTCGCGATGCATCATCGTACCACACGGGTGATATGATCTTTTCTTCTTTCACAATTGCCTCCGTTTTATTTTATCTCCGCTCTTCATAGGCGTTTTTGATCCAGGTGACCCTCGCTCCGTCAAAGCCGAGCACATCAAACCGGCAGGGTACATTCTCAGACTTTCGCTTCTTCAGGAGATAATACTGTGCTACTCTTCGGATCACCGCCTGCTTTCGAGGGTTGACCGCCTCGATCGCAAAGCCTGAGTTCCGGGTTCTTCGATATTTGATCTCCACAAAAACCAGGACATCCTCGTCGAGGGCGATCAGGTCGATCTCGCCCTGCCGGCACCGGAAATTCTTCTCCAGGATGACCAGGCCCTGCTCTGTGAGCCACTCGGCAGCCCTTTCCTCGTATACGCTTCCTTCAAGTCTCTTATTCTTTTTCAGTTATCTTCTTCTCTTTCCGATTAAATGTAGGCATCTTTTGTACAGTACAAAAAATATTCGCATCTTTGCATAGTCAGGACAGATGCAAATATTCTTTTTTCTTCTCATACAAAATGCTGTATGAACGTTCGTCTGTGTATCGGACAGGGGCCGTATTTTTTTAGTGCTTCGATATGCGCAGCGCTGCCGTATCCTTTATTGTCCTTGAAGCCGTACTCCGGAACCACTTTATCGTACTCGCACATCAGGCGGTCTCTGGTGACCTTCGCCACAATGCTGGCGGCGGCGATCGAGACAGATTTCTGATCTCCTTTGATGATCGGAACCTGCGGTATGATGACTTCGGGGATGGTCACCGCATCGTTCAGAAGGATCTGCGGAGTGACGCGGAGATTCGCGATCGCCTCCCGCATGGCCTCATAGGTAGCCCGCAGAATATTGATCTCGTCGATCCTTCTGTGGTCTCTCATGCCGATCCCCACAGATACGGCCTTCTCCATGATCACATCGTACAATTCCTCGCGCTTCTTTTCGGAGAGCTTTTTGGAATCGTCCAGATACAGGATGTCGCAGTCTGTGGGAAGGATCACGGCGCAGGCAACCACAGGACCCGCCAGCGGTCCTCTGCCTACTTCGTCGATCCCGCACACATAACCCAGGTGATCATATTTGTGCTCATATGCCTTGAGGCTCTCGGTACGGGCCAGCTCGTCTTCGTACGCCTGTTTTTTTCTGCTGTACTTTGCGATCAGGTTTTTTACTCCCGATCTGTCGTCTTCTGTATATTTATGGAATAATTCCTCGTAGCTGTCAAAGTCCGCAGCTTCGAATTCTTCCCTGATCTCGGCTATTTTTTTCATGGCATCTCCAGAGTGATCCTTCCGAGGCGGCCGCTTCGGAAATCATCGAACAGAAGCAGCGAGGCTTTCTCATAATCGGGGATATCCCCTTTTTTCACGCATCCTCTTCTTGCGGCGATCCTTTCCAGAAGCTGTACCGCGCTTCCATCCTCTTCCATGTCATATCTACCCGCAAGACTCCCCGGATACCGCTCTGTGATGAATTCGAGCAGATGCAGGGCAAGTTCTTCCATATTGAGGATGTCGTCCTTTATAGCCCCTGTGAAGGCCAGCCGCTCGGCGGCTTTCTGATCGTCAAACTTTGGCCAGAGGATTCCGGGTGTGTCCAGAAGCTCCACTTCTTTATTCAGCCGGATCCACTGCTTTCCTTTCGTCACTCCGGGCTTGTTTCCTGTCTTTGTACAGGCCTTTCCGGCAAAGGAATTGATGAACGTCGATTTGCCCACGTTTGGGATTCCGGCGACCATGGCTCTGACCGGACGGTTTTTGATCCCTCTTTTCCTGTCCCGCTCCTTTTTGGCGGCGGAAGCCTCACGTATCACGTTATTGACCGCCTTCATATCGGCGGAACGTCGGGAATCCGCTTCTACAACATAAAAGCCTTTTTCCGTAAAGTATGCCGTCCATGCTTTGTTCTGTGCAGGATCGGCGAGATCTGCTTTGTTCAGCAGGATCAGCCTTGCTTTGTTCTTTCCAAGTTCATCGATATCGGGGTTGCGGCTCGAAAGCGGAGCCCTGGCATCCACCAGTTCGATGATCAGGTCGATCAGGCTGATATCATCCTGCATCTGTCTCCTGGCTTTTGTCATGTGCCCGGGATACCATTGTACATTCATTGTCTGATCACATTCCTTTATTTAGATAAACCCCATATTGTTCAGGGGAGTCAGTCTGTACCACAGTTTGCCGACAATATATTTGTCGCTGATCACGCCGATATCTCCGTATCTGCTGTCCTCGCTGTTATTGCGATTGTCGCCCAGCACAAAATATTCTCCCGATTCGAGCGTCAGCGGAGAAGCCGCAAGCCCAGCGTTGGAGATCGAAGGATAGTCGCCGGTCTCCTTGAGATTTCCGCCGTTGATCAGCACTCTGCCGCCGACGATCTGGATGGTCTCGCCCGGCAGGCCGATCACCCTGTGAATATGCAGCGCGGCCTCATCGCTCCCGTTCGTCTTGTAAACGATAAGATCCCCGCGCTTTGGTTCGTGTATCCTGTAAACCAGGCGGTTTACAAAGAATCTGTCTCCGACAAAAAGCGTCGGCTCCATCGAACTTTCCTGCATGGTCACAGACTGAAAGAAGCACACCGCAGTCAGCGAGCCCAGAAGAAACGCCGCAACGATTGCAAACGCCCACCGCATCGCCCTTTGTATCTTCTCGTTATTCTCCAGTTTTTCCTTTGCCGCGATGAAAGGAGCACGGATCGTGCTTTTGATCTGTTCCATCACTTCCATTTTCAAAAACCTCCGGATGGAAAAACAGGGACAATAGCAAAAAGCATTGTCCCGGTTTCTTCACAAACACTATGAAATTGACTGATGACGCAAGTCAAAGGTAACCGGCAATCCGCTTCGCTACTTGCCGGTAACCAATACCCCACTCCGTGGGCTGTTGGTTAAATTATCTCATGCGCTCTTTAACTTTGGCAGCTTTACCTACGCGCTGTCTCAGATAGTTCAGTTTTGCACGGCGTACTTTACCGCGGCGGATCACTTCTACCTTAACAACATGCGGGGAATGCAGCGGCCATGTCTTCTCAACACCGATGCCGTTGGATGTCTTGCGGACAGTAAAGGTTTCTCTGTTGCTGCCGCCCTGTCTTTTAAGGACAGTACCCTCAAAAATCTGGATTCTTTCACGAGCGCCTTCTTTGATGAGTGCGTGTACTCTTACGGTATCGCCTACTCTGAACTCCGGCACTTCTGCTTTGAGCTGCTCAGCTTCAATGTTTCTGATAATCTCGTTCATGTCTGTTTCTCCTTATTTGATGTATTTGGATGTTCATAATACCCGACGGTAAAAGCGGACCATCTTTTTGTCTGCGCTGCCGATCCCGGGAATCCACATGCCCGTTATCAGCAACGCAAACTATTATACACTAATCTGACGCGGAGTGCAAGCATCAACTTTTTTTAAATTTCATTGTACATCAGCGACAAAGATAAATCCGGGACACAGGGGGACGGTCCTTTTGTGTTTCACCAGCAGAGCACCTCATGCCCCGTCTCGGTCACCAGCACCATGATCTCCCACTGGGCGGAAGGCAGCCCGTCATCGGTGCGGACGGTCCAGCCGTCTTCTTCATCCTGCCAGATGTCCTCCTTGCCCATGTTCACCATAGGTTCGATGGTGAAGATCATCCCCGGAACCATCAGCACTCCGCTGTTTTCCTCGGATGTATAGCTGACCCAGGGATCCTCGTGGAACTCCAGGCCGACACCGTGCCCGCCGATCTCGCGGACGACCGTATAGCCATTGTCAAGCGCATGCTGATGTACGGCATGCCCCATATTTCCTATGGGAGTCCAGGGCTGTACTTTTTCCAGCCCGGCTTCCATGCATTCTTTGGTGACGCGGACCAGGCGCTCTTTTTCTGGACTCACTTTTCCGATCATGTACATTCGGGAGGAGTCCGAGAAATATCCATTGTAGATGGTAGAAACATCTACGTTCACTATGTCCCCTTCTTTCAGAACGATGTCCTCCGAAGGAATTCCGTGGCACACGACATCGTTGATCGAGGTACACACGCTTTTGGGAAAACCGTTGTAATTAAGCGGGGCGGGAATTCCACCGTGACGCACGGTGACCTCGTGCACCCAGTCGTCGATCTGCTGCGTTGTCACTCCGGGGCCGATATGTTCTCCGACATAATCCAGCACCGCGATGTTGATCTTGCAGCTTTCTTTTATTTTCTCGATCTGCTCCGGTGTTTTGATCAGCTTATGATCCAAAACGGGAAAACCTTTTAACCGGAACATCTCCAGCTTTTCGTCAAACGCCTCATGGCATTTCTTGTACTTTCGGCCGCTGCCGCACCAGCAGGGGTCGTTTCTGCCTATTTTTACCGCCATTTTAACCTCACTCTGCAGTCATAATGTCATTCAGTTCCGAAATCATCTCTTCATCCTTCAGCCTGAACTTGACTTCCACTCGACGGGAAGCATCTTTGTCGACGTTGCCCGAAGCATCCAGGATCGGGTTGGACATGGAATGACCGTTGACTGTCAGATAGTCTTTAAGATCGATGCTCTCCGATGCGGACAGGAAGTCTCCTTCTATCTCGAGCAGATAGTTCGCGACTGCCAGCGAACGCTGCTGCGAAAGCATCAGGTTGTAGGCGTAATCACCTTCGTTGTCTGTGTATCCGTCTATGATGATCTCGGCAAGGTACGGCTTGTACTCTTCACTCAGAAGCACTTTGCAGTAGATCGGGAGAACCTCCCGAAGTGCGGCCATACCGTCTTCGGTCAGCTCGGCGCTGTCATACTCGAACATGACATTGGCATCCAGCGTCATGGCACCTGTCTTGGAATCGATGTCCACGCTCACATTGTTGGCGGAAAATTCCTTTCTGAGGGACTCGACCACCTCGGCCTTTACACCGATGATCGCATCGATCTTCTTCTGCTGCGAAGCGATCTGCTCCGTCTTCTCATCGAGAGCCGTCTGCTGTTCGGAAAGCTGTGTGGCCTGTTCATCAAGCTGTGCCGACAGAGCATCCAGCTCCTTCTGCTTTTCATCCAGCTGTTTTGACATTTCGGCCAGAAGGATCTTCTGCTTGTCCGACTTATCTTCCGCTTCCTTAAGCTCTAATTTCTGATCTTCCAGAGTTTTTGCCTGCTCATCGAGCTCCATCTGTTTTGCCAGCAGCTCTGCCGTATACTCCTCCTGCAGCGCGATCTTTTCATCCCGCTCCTTAATGCTGTCGTTGTAACTTTTCTGCGCCTGGAACAAAGTGACGCACATGATAAGCACGAAGAGAAGCAGGACGCCGGCCATCATATCGGAGTAGGAACGCCAGATACTGAATCCGCCATCATCGGATTTTCGCTTTTTGCGCACTTACTTCACTCCT
>CADCPK010000310.1 GCA_902803215.1 uncultured Lachnospiraceae bacterium | reverse complement strand
GCAATCACCTGACCCGTTGCGAACCCGCCTTTGTCGCTGTCCACTATGTCCGCAGTTACCTTCACGGACAGGTCGAAACATGCATCTTCAATCTTTGAAGCATTGCCTTTGTTGATGGCATAAGTTTTTCCGGAGGTGAAATAGTCCCCATAGAGTGGGTGCGCGGTCATGATGATTCCATTATTCAGACTGAAATCGGAAACAGCGATATCCGAGGCTATGATCAATCCTTTGAATCCCGGGTCTATGCTCAGCCCGTATTTACCCAGGAACTGCGCAAATGTCTCATCCTTTTTCGGATCCTTCTGGACGATATACTGGTGATACAGCATGATGACATACTCGTCTTCCAGGATTGTGTCCGGGATACTGCTCTTATGCCCATCCGCATCTTCCACATCCCAGTTCTTGCTCAGGGTGTTTGTGCTGTACGCGCGGTGGTCTCTTGAGGTCACCGTCCCGGAGGCATGCAGGTTCCTCGTGTCATAAGCGATGGGGTATCCCGAGACGTAGCACATGGAGTCATTTCCTGTAAGAGAATCCTTCTTTTTGTTAAAGAGCTGATTGATTGTGTCGACCCATTTCTGCTTCAGATCCTTTTTCATCGTGTCTTCAATCATATCGTCCTGCGTGACGGCTGTCAGGGCAAGAGTGCCGTAGAATCCTGTAAATGCTACCATGGAATCCACGATCTGCGCGATCTCATCCTTCGCCTCGCCCTCAAATCCATGGGTATTGTACTGGATGCTGATGAGCAGGTCGATGCCGCCGGCCTTCTCCGTGACATAGTTACTGTAATTTTTGAAATCATTGTAGATACCGGCCGCGAACTGGTCGTGTTTCGTCATTTCTTTACAGGCCGCGAGGTAAGTCAGAGTCTGAAGCGCGTCCTGTGCATATTGCTCTGCGAGTACATTCTGCGAAACCTGGTCCATCGCCTCCCAGTCGGCATAGAAGGTACTTCCTTCGCCGGTGACCAGCGCTTTTGCATTAGCGGCAGCTATGAAATTTTCAACCATGAGGTTATTGAACACATCTTCATAGGTATTGACGTTCCAGGTGTCGGAAGTCGTGGCCGGCATATACTCGGAAGGGATGCCGAGACATTCTTTTTTCCAGAGTTCCTCGCCGTTATCGGCATAGTCGGGGAAGCCTTTTTCGTATGTGTTTTTTGAAAATGTCACCGCCCGCACAAGCATCTCGCTCTTCCCGCTTGGATCCGGAATCGCCGTATAGCAAAGAAGTAAGCCGTCATGCTTGTTTTCGCACCACCATTTTTGGATTCCCTCTTTAACGTACTGGCCGTAATTCGTCGCTACATCCGTAAGGGGATCAATGTACGCTTTACGAAAAGCCTTCCAGTCACTTAAGGCCTTCGAAGCCGCGTTGTTGCGATTTTTTTCATCATCACTTACCTGCATCTTCACGAGCCGGTCATTGATCTTCTTAAGATCCTCGGCCATGCCGGCGAGCTCAGTTTCCATCTTGCCAAGATCCGTGAGGATGTGGGAAAGTGCCTCCTCGTCCGGATCCTGGATAATGCCGATCAGTTCCAGGATGGCGATAGCGCCCGAGGCCATCTCCGTCACTCCGCCGAAGCGTTCCAGCAGGGTGCCAAGACGGGACAGCTCGCTGGTATCCGACATGAACTTGCCCATGGCTTCTGTGAACTTGGAAATGGCCTCCGCGACATCCTCATCCACACTTGAGTGCAGACGGTTTGGTACAAAGGGATCACCGTCGCCGACAAGAGCCTCGGCGGCAAGTGCGGCTTCTTCTGTTTCCGGATCAAGGAGCGCATCCGGATCCGTAAGATCTTCCGAATCGAGCTCCATGTCCGGGTCGACAGGATCGTTCTCTTCTCCCTCATCCTCCTCGGCTGGATCGGGGTCCGTTTCTTCTTCCGCTTCTTCGACAGCGGCTTCCACATTCTCGTCCGCCGCTGCATCGATCTGCGTGTCGCTTTCGTTCGATTCGGCTAAGTCGCAGAATATGTCGTCCGGTTCGCCCGCTTCGACAAACAGATCGTCTGCTCCTCCATCTTCCGGGGGCATACTGTCTGTGTCGCCATTTTCTGAAACCGTGTCCCCGGAAAATCCGGCGTCCATGGGTGCTTCCTCTGAGGCAATGCCGGTAGTTTCGTCAATCACGGCAGCATATTCCGTGTCCGGAGCAATGCTTTCGTCCGCCAGGAGAGGAACAGCTCCGCATTCCAACAGTATCGCGGCTGAGAGCACAAGTGAAAGGGATCGTCTGCATAGTTTTTTCATCATCGTGGGACCTCCTTATTTGACGGGTGAGAGGGGATCGGTAAATATCATGCTATCCACGGCAAGAGTGACATCTGCAGGAAAAACTACACTGTCGCTACTTATTATATAATGTTAGAGAGTATCCCGCTATACAAGTATGATCATAAGCACATCGGCGGTCAGCACGGATGACGACCGGAATGCAGCATTTCCGATCGGAGTGAGCACTTAAAAACAATGCATGACAAGAGAGATCGTCTGTGCTATAACGATTTTAAAAGAATAATTCATAAGGTAAAAAACTTAATAACTGCTTTCTACGACATAAAACTCATCAATATTCTTTATACGAATTGATGGGTTCTTTTGTCATATTGGGAATATATGCACAAAGCGTCTATTTTATAAAGCAACCGAACTTATCGGAGGAAAAACCATGCTGAAGAACGTAAAAAGATTTCTGGCATTGCTTCTTGCGGTTATGATGATTCTCAGCCTCAACGGCTCTGCCGTGCTGGCTGAGTCCGCCGGAGAAGCGGACGAGAGAACAGAGTCTGTCGTCGGGGAAGAAGTCGGCGAAGACGAGGCTGAGAAGAAAGAAACTCAGTCTGATTCCAGTGCTTCTGAGACGGAAGGCACGGATCAGCAGGAAAAGACAGAATCGAATGTGTCTTCTGTCCCTGAGTCCGTTCCCTCCGCTCCGGAATCCGGCACCGCCTCTGCCGAATCAACTGAAGATGAAGATATTACATCGAATGCAGCGTCCGTTCCGGAAACTCTTGAATCTGTGCCGGAATCTGTTCCCGCCGTATCGGAATCCACACCGGAATCTGTGCCGGCTGCGCCTGAATCCACACCGGAGTCTGTTCCTGCTGCGCCTGAACCGCAGGCGGAGAGCGTGCAGTCAGTTGCTGAAGTCACGAATTGGACGGTCCGCTTCGATCTTGAAAAAGGTGCTTACATCACAATAAACGGCAGAGAACTTGATTCGAAAACCGCCATTTCCGAAAATGGTTCTCTTGTGTTCAAAGCCCTCCCAAGAGAAGGCTATGTCGTGGAGAAGGTTTTTCTTGACGACGGCACGGAAGTCCGCCACACTGTCGGATCAGACGGCAAAGCCTCCGAAGATGAATATATACTGGAAGGGCTCACATCTGATCTCACGGTTCATGTGAAAACGAAGGAAAAGCCGGAAGAGATCAAATACCAGACCGCAAGCAATAAGGCAGTTTACGGACCGGGGTTCACGGTCCTGCTTTCCTATGGAGAAGATGCGAAAATTCCGGAAGATACAAAAGTAAAGGTTCGCGAGTACAAAGAGGGTTCCGGTGTCTATGAGGAGTATTTTGAGGGTGCTGTCGATGCGACCGGTGCAGACGCTTCCAGGTGCGAGGCGAAGGTTATCGAAGTGTCATTTGTCGACAAAAACGGAAGCGAACTCGAGCCTCAGGGCCCGGTCAGCGTGCAGATCCTGTTCAGAAAGCCCGTGGAAGTGGCGGATGCCGCTGAGGTAGATCTCGTCCATTTCAAGGAAAACGGCGGTGTGGAGAATGTCGCAGTCGACACAAGTGCTTCTCCGACGCAGGCCGGTGCCGCAGTCTCCGCGGTTTCCTTTGAGTCGGATTCATTCTCATTCTATGTTATGCTCTATACCGTCGATTTTACTTACGGCGGATATCAGTTCAGCATGCCCGGCGATGGGGAGATTCTGCTCAGTGAAGTGTTCACACAGCTTGGCATTCCGGAAAGCGCTGCTGACGCTGCGAATGCCGAATTCACGAACAGTGAGCTGCTGAAGATCGAGCAGCTTGAGGACAACTGGAAGCTTACGAGCCTCAAGCCGTTCTCGACGGAAGAGACCCTGACGATTACGATGGCAAATGAGTCGAAATATGTGATTGGAGTGACGGATGCACAAACATCAAGCAGCAATCTTGGAGATTTTCTTGTAGAGGCCTCGATCAATGCACCGGTAAACCAGGGTGTATATCAGATTTCTACGGATGAAACCTATGATGTAACGCTTACATTCTCAGAGGAGGGGAAACCGAAGCAGTTTGCTAATCATGGAACGCTGACCTATACGCTGCCTGCCGGCCTCACGATCAGCGGACAGAATGGCAAATTTGATGTTGTGATTACTCGTACTGATGGGACGTATACTATCAGGGATAATACGTTCAGTGTAAACGAAGGTGTTCTTTCTGTTAATTGGAATGATCAAGATCCAAACTATCACCATATGACAGCCTCCAATAACGTGGAGTTTTCTGTGGCATTTTCAGCAAAAATAGAAGAAGGCACCAGGCAGCTTACGTTCAGCGATGAGATCATAAAGGAAGTTCATATTGACGATTCGAACAGCGTGGAGGCTGGAAAGAGTGCATCTGTTGATAAACAGAACGGCAAACTGAGATATACGGTCACTATAAAGTCTACCGGAAAGAGTACTAATGTCGTTCTTGAAGATACGCTTACCGGGCAGGGACTGAGCCTTGATGCCGGCAGCTTTGCTTTCAGTTCAAACACCGGGCAGGTGGTTCAGAATAGCGTTACAGTGAATGGAAATCATTTCACGGTAACAATCCCCTCCATGAAGAATAATGAGACGATCACGCTTTTCTATGATGCGAATATTGACACATCCGTCCTTCAAATGGTTGATAACAAAATTGTCATCCAAGCTGGAAATTCAGCCAAGGTTCAAAGCGAGGACGACCATGACAATAAACCGGTAGAATACAATACGGTAATTGATTACACGCCGACAGTCAGTAAGAGCAATGCCACTGATGCGGGGGTGTCCGGAACGAAAGTGTATAAGGACTGGAAGATTAACGTTAACAGTGATCATGTCTCTGCTGCCGGTTTTAGGATTACGGATACAATTGATGCCTCTTCGCAGGGGATCATGAAGTATTCCGGGGACGGAATTACTGTAAAGGTGTCTGATGCATATGGTGAGTATGTTAGAATCGATCCAGTTCCCTGGGACCATCTTGAGTATAAGAACGACACGACCTGGACATATGTGATACCGGCAGATGACGCAGGAAAAGCATACAAGTACGAAATTACCTATAGGACTGAAGTAGAAACGGCAAATCTGACAACGAAGACTACTGTAAAGAATACTGTTACACCGGAAGGAGGCACTCCGGTCTCCGGTACGGGCGAAGTAATTCCGGTCAATGGGGAGGTCACGATTAAGAAAGAAGTAACCGAGATAGACAAGCCGAATAAGAAGATTTCCTGGAAAGTGACCTTTACAGTTCCTAAGAACGGTTTGTCAAAGGCTGTCGTTACCGATACGTATCCCAATCGATATGTCATTGATAAGG
>CADCPK010000309.1 GCA_902803215.1 uncultured Lachnospiraceae bacterium | reverse complement strand
TCGGCGCCGATATCGTCCGCGTACTTCTGCGTCAGTACCGCTCCTCCCACCGCTGCCTTTGCCCATGGTGCCTGTTCTCTGAGAAGCGCGATCGTCTCTTCCATAGCAGGAACCGTGGTCGTCATCAGTGCGCTGAGTCCCACAAGCGGGGCATGAAGCTCCACGACCTTGTCCACGATCACCTGCGCGGGAACGTCCTTGCCCAGATCGACCACATTAAAGCCGTAGTTCTCGAGCAACAACTTCACAATATTCTTCCCTATATCGTGGATGTCCCCGTGTACCGTGGCGATCACCACTGTGCAGCGCGTAGGACCTGCGCCGCCTTCTTTTTCGGCCATATCCGCTTTGATCCGCTCGAATGAAGCCTTTGCTGCTTCGGCCGCCATCAAAAGCTGAGGCAGAAAAAGCCTTTTTTCTTCAAAATCTTTTCCCACTTCATTGAGGGCGGGGATCACTTCTTCCTTTACGATATCCAGACCGTCTTTTTCGCCGAGCAGTTCCTGTGTAAGATTTCCCGCCTGCTCTTTGAGGCCGCGAGCGATCGCAGCCCTGAGAGGCGTGTTGTCTGCGTCCTTTTTTATGGACTTCTGCGTTGTGCTCTGCGCACCTGCCGGAGCCGTTGCCGTAGATGCAGGAGCAGGCAGATTCTGCGTGTATTCGATATACCCTGCACAGTTCGGGTCCATGTTATGGAGCGCCCGGAAAGCGTGATAGACATTCATCATCTCCTGCGCATAAGGATTCATGATCGCAGCCGACAGGCCTTTCTCCAACGTCATCGCAAAAAATGTCGACGTGATGATGTTACGGTTGGGAAGCCCGAACGACACGTTCGAAACCCCCAGCGTGGTGTTAACTCCCAGCTCATCTCGAATCCGCCTGACCGCTTCGATGGTCTCGAGCGCCGATCCACTGTCCGCACTGATGGTCATTGCCAGCGGATCGAAAATCAGATCTTTTTTCGAGATTCCGTACTCTTCCGCCCTTTTCAGGATCTTTTCGGCTATCTTCACCCGGCCCTCTGCCGTCCCGGGAATGCCTCCCTCATCGAGAGTGAGCGCTACGACAAGGCCGCCATATTTCGCCGCGAGCGGGAACACAGCCTCCATCATCTCTTCCTTGCCGTTGACCGAATTGATCATGGCTTTTCCGTTGTACCTGCGAAGCGCCCTCTCCATCGCCTCAATATTCGTAGTATCCACCTGAAGCGGAAGGTCTGTTACGGACTGAAGCTCCGTGACCGCCTTCACGAGCATCTCCGCCTCGTCGATCTCCGGCAAGCCGACGTTCACATCGAGCACCTGCACACCGGCATCAGCCTGCTTCAGCCCCGCGTTTAAGATGTAATCGATATCGTTCTCTCTGAGTGCCTGCTGAAAACGCTTCTTCCCGGTAGGATTGATCCTCTCACCGATGAGGATCGGCGAACCTCCAAATTCCACAGCATGTGTGTACGAAGAGACGACTGTCCGATTTTTTGGTCTGACCGGAACCGGACTAAGCCCCTCGGCCGCCCGTACCACTTCACGAATATAGTCGGGTGTCGTACCGCAGCATCCTCCCGTAATGCGCACACCTTCCTGCAGCAGCTTCCTGATGGAAGAAGCAAACTCCTGCGGATGCACGTCATACACTGTCTTTCCGTTCTCGCTGCGCGGCAGTCCTGCGTTTGGCTTCAAAAGCACGGGGACAGACGCGCAGTTCAGGTAGGCCTCGATCACTCCGGTAAGCTGATCCGGCCCCAGAGAGCAATTGGCACCGATCGCATCAGCTCCCATGCCCTCCAGCATGGCAACCATCGCCTCAGGAGAGGCACCGGTCATCAGCTTTCCGTCACTCCCGTAGGCGTTGGACACGAAAACCGGAAGATCCGAGTTCTCCTTCGCCGCCAGAAGTGCGGCCTTAGTGTCATAGCTGTCGTTCATCGTTTCGATAAAGATCAGATCGGCTCCCGCACGTACTCCCGCACGCACAGTCTTAGCGTAAATCAAGACCGCCTCTTCAAAATCCAGGTCGCCGTAGGGTTTTAAGAGTCTTCCTACCGGTCCTATATCCAGGCCAATAAACTTTGGCTGTGCTCCGGCGCTCTTCTCCTTCGCCCTCCGCGCGTTATCAAAAGCTGCCGCAACAAGCGTGTCCAGCTCCTCATCGCCAAACTTAAGGCTGTTCGCACCGAACGTATTGGTAAGTACTACGTTGCTGCCCGCGTCATAATATGCCTGATGGATACGTACGATTTCATCAGAGTGTGTCACGTTCCACCTCTCCGGCAGTTCTCCGGGCGCCAGCCCCGCTTTCTGCAGCAGTGTTCCCATTCCTCCATCCAGGAACAGAAAATGATCTTTCATATATTCAAGTATAGTCATTGATGTCTCCTTTTTGAACCGTAAGGCCACCGAAGGCAGCCGAGGATCAAGAGCAGGTAGCATTAACGGATTGCGGATGTCCGCTTTACCGCTTTCTTATTCCGATGATCCCGGTAACCGACTTTGACGGGGCCATCAAAAAAGACGAATTCAATGTGATCCCCAGACGCCTTCCCGCATCGGTGATCGACAGGATATCCGGCTGTACAGTGATCGGCAGATCAGCAAAGCCGGGCGAAAACCGCGGCCGTGCCCTCAGACCGAATGCAGCGGCCGAATCACTTACTTCTTTATTAAATGTATCGCACAACGCCTCCACCCTCTCCGCGCCGTACGCCTGGAGCATAACTCCCACAGCCTGCTGTGTGCGCTCGTACCTGCGGATCAGCCTGTCTATACCGGAACCGATCGTTGCGGCAAAGATAATGACACCTCTGCACCCCATCAGGTTACGCATAAGAGCCCGCGAATGCTGCGGGAAAGGGAGGACCGGATATGCTTCTCCCTCGTATTCCTGCCATGTAACCGGTGCGCAGCAATACGAAACCCGGTAAGTAAGCTGTCCTTCCGCCATCTCAGCTGCGGTGTCAAGGAGTTTTGCGAGTTCCGCCTTTCGATCATCCTGTGCATCGCCGCCTTCTTCCGGCTTTCTCACCGGATCGAGATATCCGCCGTCTATCTTACCGCTTCCCTCTTCTCTGATCACAGCGGCAGGGATACCTGCATAGCGGAGTACTTCCCCTCGATTGCACGGAAAGATATCCGACTCTGTATATTCCAGATGCAGTGGGGTAATATCATATTTCCCGGGCAATGTACCCATTATAAGGTTGTGTAAAAATTCTTTCATATTGCTTCGAAGTTCCAAACATCCTGAAATCTACATTAGTACTCCCTGTTCAGCGGTAAGAGGCAGTCATTTATTCTGCGCTTCATCGCCTGATTTCGCTCCGGGGCTGTAATGTTAACATATTATTGCAAATTACTGCATACTATTTGTTATCAGAATTTTCACCTTCCGAAGTCTTTTCCCAACACCGCCGACAGGTTATTCATGATCGCCTTCGCCACCTGCGGCTTGTTCATCGAATAAACGTGCACATTGGTTATGCCATTCGCATATAGATCGATGATCTGGTCAGTCGCGTAGGCAATGCCCGCCTGCATCATCGCATCGGGGTCAGTCCCAAAGTAATCCACAATACTCTTAAAACGCTGCGGAATAAAGCTGCCCGACAGCTTGATCGCCCGCTCCACCTGCCTGGCATTGGTGATCGGCATGATACCCGGAAGGACAGGAACCGTCACTCCTGCCTCACGCAGCTTATAGAGGAAGTTGTAGAACAGGTTGTTGTCGAACACCATCTGCGTGGTGAGGAACTGCGCACCCGCATCCACCTTCTCCTTCAGGTAGAAGATGTCCTCCTTCTGGTTACGGCTGTCCGGATGAACCTCCGGATAACAAGCGGCACCGATACAGAAATCCGCCCCGCTCTCCTTAAGCTCACGCACCAGCTCCACCGCATGCCGATAATCCCACGTGGCCGGGTCGGAAGCCTCAAGCTCCGGCGTAAGATCCCCACGGAGCGCCATCACATTCTCGATCCCTGCCTCTTTCATATCACTGATTCTCTGCCGCACCGTCGCCCTGTCCGAAGAAACGCAGGTGAGGTGCGCGAGCATCGGAATGCCGTAGGCCTCCTTGATGTCCCGGGCGATATCGAGCGTATACTTGCTTGTTCCACCGCCCGCTCCGTACGTCACACTCATAAATGAGGGTCGGCACGAAGCGATCTCGCGCGTCGCCTTGTGCACACTCTCGAGGCCGCTCTCCTTTTTGGCGGGAAACACTTCAAAGGAAAGGGACATGGTCTTCTTGTTCAGGATGTCTATAATTTTCATGGGTAAAACCTTTCTTTAACAGGAAAATCGATGGTACTTTGCAATCCAATGCGCTGCTTGCCTCTAACCGATACTCGCTTCGCAAGCTGTCGTTTAATCTATTTTGTATTGTATTATAAACTTTTGTTCCGGCAGGTTCAATAGAAAAACAGGGCTGCACCGCAGCCCTGTTCAAAAAAGCCTCACATTCACGCCCCGTCAGATCAAGCCCCGCACCCGTCCGCAGACCTTAGACGCATCAGTCTGTGAACCGTTGTGCCTGCCCGAAGAGACAAGATGCTTAAGGTAATTTAGTCGTTACCGTTCAAAGCCGAATTGCGCACTTGCTGCGTAATTGCGGCCCCAAAAGTAAAGCATGCATGGGTTCGTCCCATCGCCGAAGGCGATTTGCATGGACGAACCCGTTACTATTTACTGCTTCAAGGCAGTAAATAGTAACACTTAGTCGCGAAGGCTCTCCTGAGCGACGGCTCTAGTTCTTCTTAGCAGATTGGCTCTGAGGATCAGCAGGCACCGGTTCACAGACTGATGCGTCTAAGGTCTGCGGACGGATGCGGGGCTTGATCTGACGGGGCGTGAATACTCACAATCAAAAATTCATTCATCACGTAAAGGCTCCTCAAAGTTCAGAACCTCCCGCGCCTCCTCCTCATCTTCCTGCCTCACATAAATCTCGACACCCATCCGCGAATTTCCCCCATACACGGTCATAAAACCCGCATTGTTCAGATTCTTACGAAAACACGCGATGCTGTTCTCATACAAAAGATTCTCGATCATCCGGGCTTCCACATCATCCCTCGCCGTATACACACAGGCAAAATCAAGCTCCCTCTCGTCGGAGTCAAAGTCAGCATCTCCGTCATCGATCCCACAGATAAAGCTGAACATCTTCCTCCTCGCCCTCTTTGCCGCATCAAAATTGCCGAAAAGAGGCCAGCAATGGAACATGCCCTTGCCGTTATGCCCCTGCATCGGAACATGATACTTTTTTCCGGTCTCGCGAAGTTCCGGCAGATAGGCACAGAAGATTTCATCAGTCCCATAGAGTACCATCATCGGAGGAAACCCCGTCCAGTCGAATGCAAACGGCCGGCTTAAATAATCATAATCCGGATGCCTCAGGATAGCTGCAATACTGTGACAATACTGCACCGACAACACCGCATCCTTCTCCTCCAATTCCTTCATCTTAAGCGTTTGTTCTTCCGAAGGAGGCATCTGAACCGCAGGCGAAAGAAGCAATATGCGGGAAGGGTACGGCAGCGCTTCACCGTCATGTTTGATCTTCATACAAAGATAAAGACAGGTTGTTCCGCCTGAAGAATTACCCTGCAGGACGATCTCCCCGGGGCTCCAGCTCTTCAACAACTGTTCGTAGACAGCCACCGCATGCTCTGTAATCGCAGCGATATCCGCCTCAGGCGCCAGAGGATATAAAGGAAACCAAACCTCAGACTTTGTCTCCCGCACCACCTGTACCATGTATTCAAAATCGTTCCGGTCCGGCGTCCTGTAGTATCCGCCGCCATAGAACAGAAGGACAGCTCTCCCGGGCTTAATATCAAAAGGTTTTGCAATGATGCACGGTCTCGATGCGACGATCTCTATTCTGTAATCGCAGACAGTGCGGAGGAAGTCCTCAGGGATGTTGTACTGTCTTTTCTTCTTGTACTCCTCCAAAAAATTTTTAAGGCCTGCCGGATCAAGGTTTGTCCTTTCCGAGATCTTGAGAAGATCCAGACCTTTTTTGAGCAGGTTATAGCGATAATCGGGCATGCCGGTCCCCCCCCCTTTCGTGAAGCCAAAATAATAACTCATCTCTATTTTAACACTTCGAGGGCAAATTTGAAACAGGGGACGGTTCCTCGTTCCGGCAATGAAACGGGGGGGTACTATTCACAGTCCAAAGACTGCGATTAGTAACGGATTCGTCCCTGCATGCTTTACTATTTTAGGCCGTGATCGCGCAGCAAGTGCGCAATTCGGCTGTGAATGGTAACTATTATTTTACAAACGCAAACTGATCAAAGTTGCACAGCACATCCTCGGAGTCGGAATGGAACACAAAGTATACTCCGTGGATTCCGGATACCGGTGCATCCATCGCGTTTTCTGCCCAGTACCAGACTGTTCCGTCGGTTGCGGTGTCGGACTCTGCTGCGGTATCTGCGAGGTCCGCCGGAATCTCGATCGTGCCAAGCTTTGTTCCGCCCTGATCTTCTGTCGGTGCATCGATGTAGACATCTACACTTCCTCCCGGTGCGGTCTCGCCCGGTGTTACCACGACCTGCGCGGTAGGTGTCGCTTCTTCCTCGCCAAAGTCGAGGTATTTATAGCCGACGATATTGTTGTTTCTGAGGCCGATGATGTATCTTGCATGAGTCGCTTCTTCATCACGGGAAGCCACGATGTACGGAGCGATTTCATCTGTATCGTAATGTGTAGTGTTTCTTTCCATGGACGGCGCTTTGATATCGGTTCCCTGTACCAGATAGCAGGTCATGTCAGCGTCATAAGTTGTATAAGCATCCATCTTTCCGGCAATACCGGAGGAAGTATATTCAAACGGAGTGATCACCGGCGTGTCGCCATCCTTGTAAACCTGAATCTCTCCGGCAACCATCTGACGGGAATAACTGTGGTTGTTAGTCTGACGATGGCCAAAATAATACCATTTTCCGTTGATCTTAGCCATGCCGCCATGGTTGTTTCCGAAGGGGTATGTGGTGAAATCGCTGAAGACCATCTCACCGGTCTGCGGATCCACGGTATAACGTCCGGAAGTATCGGAAATGATGTTTCCTTTGTTGCCGCTGATCACATCGGCCTGCTCCGTGTAGGTCTCATCCACGCCGTTCTCGCCGATGTGCCAGGTGCCGTTCATCAGATCGTCTGTCCAGTACCATCCGAGGCAGCTGTTAAGTATGATGTCGTCCGGGCCGACATCTGCAAGGACCGGGATATACACGTACACGCCCAGTTCTTCTACAAATCCCTGAAGTGAGGGGCCTTCATAGATGGGCAGATAGTCTCTCTCATCGTTCGGGAACCAGGAGATCGCTTCGATCCCATCGCCGTCTGTCGGGTCCTCTTTCAGCTGATACAGCACAGCGATGTGGCTCATGCCTGTGTGGTAATCATCCTCTGCGACCATCGCCTCGATCTCGGGATATTCATTGTAGACCTGCTTCATGCAGGAGCCTGCGATGTAGATCGTTCCGTTTTCGATGTAGATAGAAGGATCGTAGCAGCCCTTGACGGTGTAATACCACACTGCCTCGTCCTCGGGCCACGGACCTGTCGGGCTGTCGGATACACGCAGCACGGAATAGGCATTGAACTCGTTGGAGATCATGTAATACTGATCTGTCTGCAGATCATAAGCGCAGTCCGGGGCGAAAAGGCCGACTGTCGCTCCCGAGGTAGCGCCGTCTGTGATATCCAGATACACGCCCTCATATCTCCAGTCGCTTAAGTCGTAGACGGGAGCGGAATACAGGAGGTAATTGAATCCGCAGGAACCTGCTCCCTGATCATCGTGGGATCCGTAAACATAGCAGCGCCACTCGTTATCCTCTTTTGACCAGTAGACCTGCGGCTCCGGATCCGGGATGTGCTCCCAGGTGGGAAGCAGCGGGTTGAACGCACCGGCCTGGTCAACAGGCTCTCCGGTCTTCGGGTTGGTCTCGTAGACAAGCGGATCTGTGTTATATTCATACTCGTCTCCACAGTCAGCGCAGACATAATGGCGGTAGCCGCCCTCGGTATCCGTCGCTTCGTAGCTGTCGTCCTGCAGCTGATAGTGATGTTCGGGTTCCGGCACCTTAAAAGCCGGTTTCTCTTCTTCCGCAGAAACGGTCAGCGCCATCGCTCCGCCTGCGATCAATAGTGTAGAAGCAAGCATAACTCCCATGATCTGTTTTCTCATAGACACCATCCTTTCGCTATACATTGTTGACATGTTTACACCGCCCCGGTCGCTGAAAATCGGGAAGCGGTTTTTTCAAAATTATCACAAATATAATACCATAATCCTGACCTTTATGTGTCGTTTTTCGTGAATAGCAGCTTATTTGTCGTAAACGGTAAAACAGGGGGTAACGACAGGGGACGGTTCTCTGTCTTAACCAAACACAGAGGGACGGTCCTTTTGTGTACCTCTCCTCCAAAACCACACCGCCACCGGAATACAAACCCCTTCGGCGATCACAAAAGCCGTCCGGATCAGGGTAAGCTTCCCGGCCGGGCGAAGCGCGAGCGCCAGAATAACCGGAAGGACAGCCTGGCGCAGCATGGTGATGATCATAGCGGGCATCGGCCGCCACGCGGGATACAAAGACCGAATCCACAAAGTTATAAAGTGAATTGATCAGCAGGGACAGCATCAGCGGAATGCCCGTGGTGAGGACCAGGCGGCTTACTTCCGCAGTTCCCATGATGCTCTCTTTCGGTTGACGTTCGTTCATTTTCTTTCCCTGTAAATGATACATACATCTGTTCTTAACAGTTACAATTCCATTATTTTGCAGCTATGTTTTCAATGCGCGGAAGGCGTGTCTTTGCTATGGGATTCTCCAAAGCGCCCCGGTCTGCTCACGCAGGCAAGCTTTATCCGCACCGTAAATCTCTGTTCATTTTACAATAATCGTGGTCATATACGTCTCCGGAATCTCATCGGCTCCTGTATGAATTTTTTCCGTCTCCATGCCGCAGTCCGAGACAGCCCAAACTTTGATCCTCTGCTCCTCTTCTCTCTCTCGGAGAATCGCTTTTATCTTCGGAAGATTCCTGCCGCATTTCATAATGATCTTTGTGCCGGGCAGGGCAAGGAGCTGCTCGATATCGCTCTGTCCGGTTCCGATGTGCAGTTCCTCGTCGCCTTCGCAAAGAGGAATCCCCAGTCGCGATGCAGAAGCGAGAAAAGCGGTCACTCCGGGTACTGCCTCCACTTTAAACCCGGCCGCATGGGCCTTCTGTGCCACATAAGAAAACGTGGAATAGACCGAGGTGTCCCCGATTGTCAGGAAAGCAACATTTTTTTCTTCCTGCAGTTGCTTTTTGATTTCCTGATATGCTCCTTCATGAACCCGCCTGAGTTCTGCGGGGTCTCGTGTCATTTTAAAATCATAAGAGAGGCATTTCTTTTCTCGAATCTCCGGGACGGCCTGCTCTGCAATGTGAAAAGCCCTGCTGTCCTGCTGCGGGCAGAAAATGACGTCTGCCTGTCTTATACATTTAACTGCCTTCAGGGTCATCAGTTCCGGATCTCCCGGACCGACTCCCACTCCGTACAAAATCCCATTTTTTTCATTCATATTTTGTTTTCATCTTCCTGTCTCCGGTTATTTACTGCTGCTTTTTCTCTTACATCGATGGTAGCAAGACTTCACACTTATTGATCCTAACACTTAAAAAATTCAGCTACAAGTACTCATCAGTGGTCTCGGACCATCCCGTGTGTTCCCCTTGTATCTCCTGCCTCAGCATGTTATAATTTAAAACCGACATGCCAAAATACAATTGTATCTCACCGAACAGGAGCAAACTTGATGAAAACTCCCCGCCTTATCGTAATGCTGACCTACCGGGACAGGACAGTCAAAGACGCATACCGCATATTCGATGAATGTAAAAACACCAAAGCGGAAATATGGGGTTTCAAAGAAGAACCCCTGCCACCCGCAGAGATGAAAGAACTGTACGATTACATGAAATCCTGCGGCAAGCGCACCGCTTTGGAAGTCGTCGCGTACACCGAACAGGAATGTATCGCAGGTGCCCGGCTTGCCGCTTTCTGCGGCGTGGATTACCTGATGGGTACACTTTATTTTGATTCTGTCCGGGATATCTGCAGAGAGTCCGGAATATTGTACACACCCTTCGTAGGACAAGTCAAAGAAAGACCATCCATACTTTCAGGCAATGTAGATGACATGATCGACGAGGCCGTGCATTATAAGGAAAAAGGTATATACGGTATCGACCTTCTGGGATACCGCTATACCGGCGATGCAGCGGCGTTAAACCGCACTTTTGTAGCTGCAATGAAAGAACACGACATCCCCGTCTGTATTGCGGGAAGTGTGGACAGCTACCAAAGACTGGACGAGGTAAAAAGGACAGGTGCATGGTCGTTCACCGTCGGCAGCGCCCTTTTTGAAAACCGCTTCGACGGTACCTTCGCCGAGCAGATCGACAAAATCTATGACTATATGCAAAAACCGGTGTAAAAAAGACATGCCACAGGTTATCTGCTGCGTTGACCGACACTGAGCGTTACAGGCAGCAATACAGGAAAACAAGACACACCCACAAAGGAGTATCCATGTTCAGAGAACTGCTTCCCACCGACACCGCCAAAAGCGTATTCGACATCGACTACCCAAAGCTTTACCGTGAAGGCTACCGTGGTCTTCTTTTTGATATCGACAACACGCTTGTCCACCACGGTGACGACAGCACCCCCGAAGTGGACGCACTGTTTAAAAAAATACACGAAGCCGGTTTTCAGGTCCTGATGCTCTCCAACAATGATGAGAAGAGGGTCCTGCGGTTTCTCAAAAATATAGACTCGCAGTACATCTGTGATGCCGATAAGCCTCTGCCTGATGCCTACAATAGAGCATGCAGCATGCTGGGCCTCCCCAAGGAGCAGGTGCTGATGATCGGCGACCAGCTTTTCACCGATGTCCGCGGGGCAAACCGCGCAGGCATCGATTCGATCCTGGTGCATTTCATCAAGCTTCCCGAAGAAAAGTGGCTCGGTTTCCACAGATATGCCGAGTTTGCGATCCTCGGCGCTTACCTGCCGTACAAAAAAACAAAAGAAACCGCTGCAGCACTGCAAAAATTCCGTCGCGGCGAGATCCTCTTCTGCGATATCAGCCCGACGGCATATAAAATATCCGAGCGAAAAGAAATCATAAAGCGCAGTCTCAGCAACATGCGGAGCAACGAGAAGTTTGCCAAAACGCGTACAAAAGAACTCCTTCCCTATATCGCAGCGACGCACAAAACCAACATGATCAGACGTGCGCCGGGAGTCGAACTTGAGCTCCAGGAGAACAAAGCGGTCAATATCGATCTTGCTTGCCGCACATTCAATCATCTGGTGATCCATCCCGGCGAAACCTTCTCCTTCTGGGAAAATGTAGGCCCCACGACGGCCGGAAGAGGGTACAAAAAAGGCCGGATCATCAGGGACGGACGCCTCATGCCCGGCTACGGCGGCGGTCTTTGTAACCTGGCCAATACCATTCATCTTCTCGTGCTGGAAAGCCCGCTTACCGTGACCGAACTGCACACACATTCCGACGCACTGGCGCCGGATGAAGGTCCGCGTCATCCTTTTGCCGCCGGGACCTCCGTGAGCTACAACAATATCGACTTTCGCTTCCGCAACGACACCGACCAGGATTTTCAGCTGACTGCCTGGTGCGAAGGCGAGATGAACTACGCGGTTCTGCGCTGTGAACATGAGTTCCCGTATGTCTACAATCTCGCCGAAGAAGACCATCATTTTACCAAAGAGGGCGATAAATACTACCGCGTTTCACGCATATATCAGGAGGCCCGCGACCGAAAGACCGGGGAGCTTGTGGACCGAAAGCTGATCAGGGACAATCACTCCGAGGTGATGTACGATCCCTCGTTGATTCCTCAGGAGCTGCTAAGATGAAACAGGGGAACGGATGAGTAATTGGGGACGTATCTTTTTGAGTAATTGGGGACGTATCTTTTTGACTCATTTTTGCGCGCAAAAATGAGTCAAAAAGAT
>CADCPK010000308.1 GCA_902803215.1 uncultured Lachnospiraceae bacterium | reverse complement strand
GTGCGTCTGCCTGTTCCGCCACTGCGGCATGCCGGGTCAGAAAAGACTTCATTTCTCAGCACATTCAATCATATCAGATGAGCGCTATTGTGTCAATTGTTTTCGGCGGGGAAAGGTTCAACAATTATTGTGAAACTTTTTTATATCCGGATTTCTTTTCGTGTTGATGAGCACTTGGGGGACGTTCCTCAGTGACTCATTTTGCTCGCAAAAATGAGCCACTGAGAAACGTCCCCAAGTACTCAAATCTGACATTTCACCAGTCAAAATGTCTTGTCCTGACATTCTGATGTTCCGTATCTAACAAAACACCTGTTAAAATGTCTTATTATCAACGCGTTAACGCTCTTTATCTAACATTACGCCTGCATCTCCTAACATTATCACATTGAGAATCCAACATTTCATCTGTTATGATGTAAACAAGTTTTAACTCACGGCATACCTGACAGGAGGATTCCTCAATGCATATTTATTTCCATGAAAAAACAAAAACTTTCCACCTTCAGAACGATACGATCAGCTACATTATGACTGTTCTTCCCAACGGCCACATGGGGCAGCTCTACTATGGCAAAAGAATCCATGACAGAGAGGATTTCGGCTACCTTCTGGAAACTGCGATGCGCTCACATTCGGCCTACATCGCGGACGACAACACCAACTATTCCCTCGAGCATCTCAGACAGGAATATCCTTCCTACGGAAGTTCCGATTTTCGTCAGGGCGCTATTGAGGTCCTGCAGGAGAACGGCAGCAGAATTTCTGACTTCGTCTATGAAGGATACGAGACCTGCGGCGGAAAGCCCGTCCTTCCCGGACTCCCGGCGACCTACACCGAGGATGACAGCGAGGCCGAGACCCTCCGCATCTTCCTCAAAGACCCGATAAATGGCCTGGAGCTCACCCTCCTTTACACGATCTTCAACGAAGGCGGCGTGATCGCCCGTTCCGCATGTATAAAGAATACAGGAGAGCAGAACGTCCATCTTTTAAAAGCGCTCAGCGTATGCCTTGACCTTCCGGATGCCAATTACGAGATGATCCAGTTCTCCGGCTCCTGGGCCCGCGAGCGCTATCCCGAATACCGCCGCCTGCATACGGGAATCCAGTCTGTGGGCAGCATGAGAGGACACTCCTCCCATCAGCAGAACCCCTTCATTGTGCTGAAACGCCCCGAGACCACAGAGTTTATGGGCGAAGCGATGGGCCTTTCGCTGGTCTATAGCGGCAATTTCCTCGCGCAGGTCGATGTGGACACCTACAACACTACCCGCGTCACCATGGGGATCCATCCCGAATGGTTTGACTGGAAGCTGGAGCCGGGCGAATCTTTCCAGACACCCGAGGCAGTGATCGTCTTCTCAAAGGACGGCCTGAACGGAATGAGCAACACCTTCCACAAACTGTACCGCACAAGACTTGCCCGCGGCGTATGGCGCGACAGGACCCGCCCGATTCTGATCAACAACTGGGAAGCCACCTACTTTGATTTCAACGAAGAAAAACTGGTAAAGATCGCCTCCAAAGCAAAAGAGTGCGGAGTGGAGCTCTTTGTCCTGGACGACGGCTGGTTTGGTGCCAGAAGAAGCGACTACGCAGGCCTCGGCGACTGGGTTCCCGCCCACGAGCTGCTCCCCAACGGAATCAAAGGCCTCTCCGAAAAGATAGAAGCCCTCGGTATGAAATTCGGCCTGTGGATCGAGCCCGAGATGATCAACCCGGATTCGGACCTTTACCGCGCGCATCCTGAGTGGATCCTCTCGGTTCCGGAGCGCAGAGCCTCCCTTTCCAGACATCAGTGGGTGCTTGATTTCTCCCGCAAGGACGTAGTCGATCACATCCACGGAATGATCGCGAAGATCCTGAGAGAATCTAAAATTTCCTATATTAAATGGGACATGAACCGCAGCATCACAGAGTGCTATTCCAAAGCACTTCCGGCGGACCGTCAGGGCGAAGTGTTCCACAGATACATCCTCGGCGTGTACGACCTGTACGAGAGATTGACCTCCGAGTTCCCCGAGATCCTGTTCGAGTCCTGTGCGGGCGGCGGAGCAAGGTTCGACCCGGGCATGCTGTACTATGCGCCCCAGGCCTGGACGAGCGATGATACCGATGCTGTCGAGAGAATGAAGATCCAGTACGGAACCAGCTACTGCTATCCGGTCAGCAGCATGGGCAGTCATGTATCGGCAGTGCCGAACCATCAGGTCGACAGGCTCACACCGCTGAAGACAAGAGCAGATGTCGCATATTTCGGAACCTTCGGCTACGAACTCGACCTCAATAAGCTTTCGGCTGAGGAGCAGGAAGAAGTAAAGGTTTACACACAGTTTATGAAAGACCACAGGGAACTGATCCAGCATGGCACCTTCTACCGCCTGCAGTCTCCGTTCACCTGCAACGAACCTGCCTGGATGGTGGTAAGCCCGGATAAGAAAGAAGCCCTCGTCGCATATTTCAGAATTCTCAGCAAAGTGAACGAAGAATTTAAACGCCTCAGACTTGCCGGCCTTGATCCCGAACTCTGCTATAGCGTGGATGGGAAAGCAGTACGATACGGTGATGAGCTGATGAACGCCGGTCTTGTGACCAGCAACTCAACCAGTGGTGTCACCTTCCCGGAATGTGAGCCGGCAGGTGATTTTAAATCTGAACTGTTCTATCTGAAAGCGTGTGAATAATGGCAGAAAAAAAACACGGCAGAAATGTAGGAATCACCGAGACGGACGATTACATTAGCATAGATGACTTACAGGCACTCCACAACAACACCGGCGTAAGCCCGATCAACCTGGATTATTATGGAAGCGAAAAATGCCTCCCGGGATATTCCTTCGGACCATACGTCAGGAGCTGCTATGTACTGCACATGGTCGTGGACGGAAAAGGGGAGCTTCGGAAGAACAATACCGTCTATCCCGTGGAGAAAGGACAGGCTTTTCTGATCTTTCCGGGAGAAACCACCGTTTACCAGGCCGACAGGAAGAACCCCTGGCATTATATGTGGATCGGCTTTCACGGTTATCAGGCCGGAGAGATGATAGAACGGACAGGGTTTTCTCCCGACATACCGGTTCTTTCATGCAAAAACATGGAGTCGATACGTGGCGTGATGGAAAAGATCCTGAATGTGCGTGATCTGACATATGTGAATGATCTGAAGCGTATGAGCGGGCTCTACGCACTGATGGCCCTCCTGACCGAGAACGGAGAGGGGATCCACAGAATAATTCACAAGGGAACGGACAGCGAGGCCGAATATGTACAGGAAGCGATCAGACTGCTGACAAGCTGCTATCAGAATAAGATCAAGGTTGCGGATGTCGCGAAACAGATCGGTATCAGCCGGAGCTATCTGACCAGTATATTTAAAAAAGAAATGAAAGTTTCACCGCAGGAGTTTCTGATGAATTTCAGGATGGAGAAGGCCGGCTCACTTCTGACGGAGACAAAGAGCCCGATCAATGTGATTGCCATGGAGGTCGGCTACAGCGATTCGCTCTCGTTCTCCAAGGCTTTCCGCAGTCGATACGGCATGAGCCCCACCGAATTCCGGGAAAAACGGCCGAGACTGATCTTTCGAAACGAAAGAGGTACATACGAAATAGAATATCCATTGTAAGACGTTTAAAAGGAAGGGGTAAGCCCCTTCCTTTTGTCGATATTGTACAAAAAATAACACCAATATTTGACAAATAAATCACAACATGTTCATTACAATCCATTTTCACATATTCTGCACACATAATACCATACAAAAAAATATGCCGCTTTCATATAATTGTTGATGTACTAAAAATGAGGTGAACTCATTATAAGGAGGAAAACAGATGAGAGCAAAGAAAGTTTTATCAATTGTTCTGGCAGCAGGTATGACAATGGGCCTCACCGCAGGTATGGCGACGACCGCTCATGCAGAATTCTCTACCAAAGAACTGCAGGTAAATATCTGGGATAACAACCAGCTTGCAGGACTGCAGCAGATCGCTGACGAGTGGAGCGAGACCTCCGGTGTCAAAGTAACGATCAACGTTGTTGACTGGGATAACTACTGGACCCTCCTTGAAGCAGGCGCATCAGGCGGACAGATGCCCGACGTATTCTGGATGCACTCCAACACCGCTCAGATGTACATGGAGAACGATCTGCTTCTGAACCTTGACGACTACATCGCAAACGACGACGCAATCGATCTTGCAAACTATTATGAAGGAATCGTAGACCTCTACAACAGTGACGGCGTACAGTATGCTCTTCCGAAAGATCATGACACCATCGCCCTTCTTTACAACAAGGCAATCTTTGACAAATATGGCGTAGACTATCCGACCGACGACTGGACATGGGAAGATGTACGCGACGCAGCTGCAAAGATCACAGAGGCAGGCGCAGCAGACGGCATTTACGGCTCTGCGCTGAACGTCTCCAACAACCAGGACGGCTGGTACAACGTAGTTTATGATTACGGCGCACAGGTCATCACAGACGACCACAAGGGCACCACGATCGGTTCCGAAGAAGGAAAGGCAGCTATGGAAATGGTTCGCCAGATCCTCGAAGTTTCCGCTCCGCAGACGACTGTAGCCGAGACAGGAACAGACTCTCTGTTCAACTCCGGTCTGGTTGGTATGATCACACAGGGTTCCTGGATGATCAACACATTCTACAAAGCTGAGAATTCCGCTGACTATGCATGGGTTATGCTTCCGTATGCTGACGTAAACGGCAACGGCGCATGCGATGAAGGCGAGCGCTACAGCGCATACAACGGACTTGGCTGGGCAGCAGCTGCCAACACAGCAGATCCGGATGCGGCTTACAGCCTTATCTCTTATTTCTGCTCTGAGGCTGCACAGATCGAGCAGGCTGAGCTCGGTGTAACCATGGCAGGTATGAAGGGTGTTTCAGAAGCATTCGCAAACGCTTTCGAGGGAATGGATGTTTCCGCATTCACACGCGCTGAGGAAGAAGGAGATCTGTTCTTCCGTCCGTACACCCGCAACACCACAGTTTGGGAAGATGCTCTCCAGCAGGAAGCTTTCCTTGCAGCTTGGCAGGATCCGACCAACCCGGACCTTATGGCTCAGGGCTGTGACACTGCTCAGCAGATCATCGACAACGCGATCGCCGCTGAATAATGACTGTTTAATCAATGCAGCCCACTCTGTGGGCTGTATTGTTCATAGGCATTTCGGCTATCTTTGACTTTACAGTATAGGGAAAGGAGGAAACCACTTGAAGAAAAAAATGACGCCTGTTCAAAAAAGTGAGGCGAAGTGGGGACTGGCCTTCGTGGCACCGACGATGATCGGCCTTATCATTCTTAACTTTTATCCCATTTTCAATACCATCTATCAGTCGTTCTGCAAGACAGGCGATTTTGGAAAGGGAAATAAATTCGTAGGACTTGCCAATTATCAGACAGTCTTAAAAGCAACCGAGACATGGCAGTCGCTGTGGAACACTATCAAATACGCGTTGATCGAGGTACCGTTCGGTATTATTATCGCGCTTCTCCTTGCAGTGCTCCTGAATAAGAAGATCGCAGGACGTTCTATCTATCGTACCATCTTCTTCCTTCCGATGGTCTGTGCTCCCGCAGCCGTGGCTATGGTCTGGAAGTGGCTGTACAATACACAGTTTGGTCTTCTGAACAACGTTTTCGGAACAAAGATCGCATGGATCTCCGATCCGAAGATCGCATGGATCTCCATCGGTGTCATCGGTGTGTGGTCTATTATCGGTTACAACATGGTGCTCTTCATCTCCGGTCTTCAGGAAATTCCGGGAGACTATTATGAAGCAGCACAGATCGACGGCGCAGGCCCGGTTCGTCAGTTCTTCTCGATCACCGTTCCGCTGCTTAGCCCGACGACCTTCTTCATCGTCCAGACCCGTATCATCGGTGCGCTGACAATCTTCGACCTGATGTTCATGGTCATGGACAAGACGAATGTAGCCCTTAAGAACGTGCAGTCTATCGTTTATCTTTTCTACCAGTATTCCTTCACCAACGGCAACAAGGGATACGGTGCTACGCTGGTCGTGGTTCTGCTTGTATTCATCATGATCCTGACCTGGGTCCTGCAGCAGGTAGAGAAGAAAGTCGTCTATCACGCATAAGGGGGGCAGAGCATGGATAGTTATGAAGCAAAACAGAAAAGAAATAAGATCCTGATGCATCTGGTCCTGATCATTGTATCCATCATCATGCTGGTTCCGTTTGCATGGATGATCCTTACGGCGCTGAAGACTAATCAGGAATCCATCTCGGTCAATCCGTTCTATATTTTCCCGCACAATGG
>CADCPK010000307.1 GCA_902803215.1 uncultured Lachnospiraceae bacterium | reverse complement strand
TCGGCGTTTTCTCCCACAGTCTCCTGCTTCTCCATCTCATAGAGCGGCATACCCCGCTGCAGGACCATCTTTGTATCGTCTGCCCCTTTGTATTTCAGGATGCGGTTGAAGTTGGATAGCACCGCCTGTCCCTCAATGGGTTCGGGAATAAAGGGGATGTATTTAATCGGCATGGTCTTTCACCGGTCCTTTCTCCCAAGGGTACATGATAGCGTAGAAATAGGTGTTAAATTCGCTAAGAAGTTGATCGACTTTATACGGCTCTGATGATTGTACTTTAATTTCCGAGCCGTCTTCCTGTTTATATATGGAGGATTCGCGTTTGATTAGCAAGCGATCAATACTTGCAACATAGTGTTCCATTACGCGGCGATTACCGTGTATGGCCTCTTTGTACTCAGCAAAGTGCCAGCAACAATTCACCAAGGTGTTTCTTATCTCCATTATAGGCGAGTAAATCCTATTTCCGATCTCTGATCGTTGTTTCTTATTATTGATAAGAAAGCAAATATCGCCGAATGCATCGTCAAACGGTTGAAAGTCAAACTCATTCATTTGCAGGAATACATCTATTGCGCGGTCCAAATCATCATCCGCAGAATAGCGATTGAGGTTCCTAATCGCTTTATGGCCATAAGACCAAAATGCTTCCAGTGTTTTCCTGCGTTCTGTCAGATAATTGACGATACTCACAAGTAAAGTTAACAGCGCACTTCCAAAAATGCCCAGGAATACATTGCTTGCGAATTCAATTCCGAAGGAATAAAACAATGATGCTGCAACCAATGAAAGAATCGTCAATGGCAAAGCAACAATAATAACGTACTTATTTGTTCTCATGAATCATTCTCCAAAGAAATCAATAATCTTCTGATGTGTGATAGTCAGCCGCTCGTTTTCAGGCACCGAATCTTCCAAATACAGATAATCAAACCGCTCATATCCGAACGCCTGATTATTCTGTTCCAGGAACGCCGTCTCCATAAAGCGCCGCTTTTCCCGGAAGTTCCCGGCATAGCCTTCTCCCTTGGTTTCCACAATAACAGCCTTATAGATCTCTCTATCTTTCCGCTGGATAATCAGGAAATCAGGTGTGTACATACCGATATAGACCCACTTGCTTCCGCTCCGGCGATAGCACTTGATCTTGAACTCCGTCATGGCCCGGTCACCGTTGTAGTATACCTCAAGCCCCAGTGATTGTAGATCCTCAAAGGTCAGGACCTCCTGCAGGAAGGTCTGCTCAAAGGGGCTGTCCAGGTGATAGGGGAGATAATGGAACGAGCGGTCCTTCTGGGGGTGTGATGAATTCTGGCGGCGAAGGGTTTCGGCAATGGCATGATTTCCGCTCTCCTCCAACACACGGATCGTAGTTTCCACATCCTGGCTCATTTTGAATGCGCCCTTGTCGTCTTTTATGATGTTTTCCACCGTAGACTGCACCGGGTAGTAATCGTCCGGGGTAGTCGTTTGGATCTCTTTTCGGAAGTTTTCCACCCGCAGCAGCGACGCCTGATCGGGAATCAACTCCTCCCGGGTCTGATAGTCCCGTCTGGGGGTGAACGCTCTCCGGATAATCACGTCCACAATCGCATGGTCATATTTGGAGCTGAAATACCGAGCTCCATCCCGTTCATAGGTAATCGTCTGGAATACCTGCTCTAATTTGTCTATGTACGGACGCAGCTCCGCCATGGACAGTGTTCCAAAGCTGCCTTTTATAATCCCATATAACCAGGAAGAAAACGTGGTATACTCCTTGCCTCGTTCAGCAGTATCAAAGGAGATTGTCCCTGCATCCATAGAAAGATCCGTTGTGCGCACATAACCCTGATTGACAGATGCGTCATCTGCCGCATTCGGTATGTTTTTCGCCGGATCCGGATAATCGACGATTAATGTATCAAAATCCACCCGGAGCTGATAAAAATCCACCTTGGGTAGTTTCAAATGCTTGGTTCTATCATATCGTTTCAGCGTATGGACCTTGTCATGTTTCTCAGAAAACTCTTTCAGCGTGATATGCTGCTGACGTTGAAGCTGCGTATTCAGCGTATCCGCATTTTCGCTGTTCAGATAGATCAGCGCTGTTTCCGGTGCGCCCTTTTGAACCTGACGCAGACAGCGGCATGAGGTTTGCAGTACCATGTTGGTAGGGCAGTCTCCTGCCTGTGAGAGAATGATTCCCGTCAAGCTGCGGCAGTCCCAGCCTTCCTTTCCGATTTGTACAAGCAGCACGATCCGAATCGGAGAAATGGGACTATCCAACGTATCAAACAGCATTTGACTGTCTGCCGGCGCAATGTACTTTTTCTTAGTCTTATCCTTACTGCTGGATTCCCGATAGAACCGCAGGATACAGCTTGCATCCAAACCGTATTCCATAGCAATGCGTAAAACAATCGGATAGATCATTTCCTCCAGCTTCTCAATGGTACCACAATAAATTCCGAGCTTGGCTGTAGTACCGTTTGGATATATGGTATCTCGATAAGCGTCCAAAAACTCACGGACGCCGTTTTCAATAATATGGCTGCTATCAGCAATATCTGCGATTTTGACAACAGGCCTTTTCAGAAAGTTTCCAACACCGTCAATCAGAGGATAATAGTATACAATGTTTGTGATCTCTGCGGTGCCCACCGAAAGAGAATCCATCACGGGAATCTTTTCTGCCTTCTCCAGATATGGCGTACCAGAAAAACCAATGACAGAATTGATCGCGCCCGTCTCCGCCCAATGGTTCACCACAGCGCGTAGTTTTCTCTCCCTGCTCTTATCTGCGCTGCTGACTGCGTGATGAACCTCGTCAATGAACACAGAGAGGGCAGGCAGTTTGCCGATCAGGTTCCGCAGTTCATTAGCCTGACGGTCTCTGTCGTCATCACTGTCCTCATACAAAGATACTTGCCCATTCTTTTCTTCCACTCGGTCTAAGATCACCTTTTCAGCATTGGTCACAGCAACCAAACCGAATAATTCAGATAACGGCTGGTGGTTGGCAATCTTCTGAACATTTGGGTTCTTCGTCTTATTGGATTTCTTTGCGGTCTTTCCCTGGTCCAGCACTTCAAAGATTATCATTCGCTTGATTTCAGAAGCCGCAGGTTCGGGAAGGACCCACGATGGATCAAAATTCTGAATTGTTTTCAAGCTGGGAACGACCGATGATTTCAGCCCCGACGGAGCAAAAATGATAAAGTTGTGTGCAAACGCCGGGTTTTGCGGCTCATTCATTGCAAAATAAAGGTCCAAATAAATAAACGCCGCCATCAGGAAAGTCTTACCTGCACCCATAGGGAGGCTGAATAGATAATCCGTATAAGAAACGCCATAAAAAGCATCACGGAAAAACTTGCGGTAATCAATAGCATCCGGCTTTTTGACAATCGCTTTCTCCAGTTTTGCGGATACCTGATCGCCGGAATCGTTGGTGAGTCTGGAGTATTCATAAAGCGCAGCTGCAGCAAGGTTTGATTTGAGATGCGATTTCACGCTGTCCGGCAGCGCATACTCTGTAATATCATCAGAATTAAAAGTTCCGTCAGAGAACAACTGATAAAGAGGCTTGCAGCCACAATCTATTTTGAGATACAGATATGTTTTGATCGCTTCAATCTGTGCGTCGCGCAGTTGTCCCTGCTGTTCCATGTATGTAATCAGAGATGTTACGGTACATTCCGAGGAAGAATACCATAGCTCGCGCTTCTTTTCGATCATTTTATAAAACATCTTGTATCTCCTCAAACGGATAATGATATAATTATCATATCACGAAAACCAAGAAGAGACAATATTAGAGTCTGTTTTTGACTTGGTTGTTACTCAAAAAATGATCTGTAATGTTGACGATACCATTTCAAATAGATATAATCTATACAAGTAATTCTAAAACATGTTTACAGCCCGCCATACTGAAACAACTATTAAAATGGAGGCATATCCATGAAAAAATACACAATCAT
>CADCPK010000306.1 GCA_902803215.1 uncultured Lachnospiraceae bacterium | reverse complement strand
TGAAAAGTTTTCATACATATAAAAAACAGGGAGTTGATTACAAAATCAGTGAGGAGAGAAAGGATATGGCTGATAATCGGAAAATGCAGCAGGCAAAGGCTGCCAAGAACGATGAATTTTACACTGAGTACCGCACAATCTCAGACGAGATGGGACATTACCGCACCCAATTTGAAGGACAGGTGGTGTACTGTAACTGCGACGACCCGGAGTGGAGCAACTTCTGGCGGTACTTCCACAGCAACTTCGGTTCACTGAAATTGAAAAAACTCATCTGCACACACTACCAGCAGGAAGCCGGAGCGCCTTCCTATGCCCTTATCTATGAAGGCGGTGATGACTTCAACATGGAAGCGGGATACACCGTTCCTATTGCAGGAAATGGAGATTATAATGCAGGCGACTTCAGAAGTGATGCCTGTATAGAGTTTCTGAAAAAGAGCACCATCGTAACGACGAACCCGCCTTTCTCTCTTTTCAGGGAATATGTGGCACAGCTTATCAAGTATGAGAAAAAGTTCATCATCCTTGGAAATCAAAATGCGAGTCATAACAAAGACATATTTCCGCTCTTTAAAGAGAATAAGTTGTGGTACGGAGCTAGTATCCATTCAGGTGGCGTTGATTTCAGGATGCCTGATGATTATGAAGAGTATAGCGACAATGTATTTATTAAAAACGGACATCATTACATAAATCTGGCCGGCATCCGCTGGTTCACGAACATGGATGTAAAGTACCGTCACGACGGGCTCTGGCATAAGAACGGAGAATTCGATAATACTCAGGCACACTGCTACTACGAAGGGAATGAAGACAGATATCCTCATTATTACAATTTTAACGGTATTGATGTAGATTCCGCATCTAATATCCCTATCGACTATACAGGATACATGGGAGTCCCAATTACAATTTTGGATAAATATAATCCTTCAGAACTCGAAATTTTGGGTACCGGTTCTGATATTGAAAAGACAATGACGCATATGGTGACGGAAGAGAAAAAGACAATTGCTTATGTCAGGCCAGATGGAAGTGTCGCTTGGAGTGCTCCGTACACTGTAAGTGAAAGGAAGCTTGGTAATGGGCTTAGAATTATGAACGCAAACGGCTTACCGGGGGCCTCGCCATTCAGTCGCATCATTGTCCGCAATCTTCATCCGATAAGCAAAGCAGACGACAAAGGATTTTAACATGATCAAAGAAGAAAAGTTTGTCAACGGCTCAAAACACTATATTATCGAAGACCAATATACAGTCAATCATCACGTTTTATTATTGCCGACATATATCAGCATTTCAGACATGTATGGAAAGGTATGTCTCTATATTACAGGCGATAGCATTGTAGATGCCGTCATAACTCCGACGGCCATGAAATTGGATAGGCTTCATTCACTCGGAATGAAAAGGTTCTGTCTTATCAGAAATACTATTTCTGAAATTGAAGACTTCGTAGAAAAGAATACTCTGCGCAATAAGCCTTACTATTTTGATGTTAATCCAACTGCATATATGGATGATAATTTTGAGAAAGCTTATCATTCATTGCTTGAAAAATACAAAGAAGATCACTCTGTTAAGTGAGAAAGGAAAAATAATGCAGGTAAAAAGAATAAGGGATCTTATCAAAGAGGGTCAGATACCGGTCATAGATGCAGAAAAAGGGTTTACCATCTGCGACCTGACCGCCGGATATTTAAGGGACTCCGATGATGGTTTTACAACGGATTCCGTTTACGGATTTGACGGCAGACTAAATATCAGGCCGTCATACCAAAGGAATTCGGTTTATTCACAGGACAAACGGGATGCTGTCATGATGACTGTATTAGAGGAATGTCCTCTCAACACGATCTACTTTGTGGACAAGGAAGACGGTACATATGAAGTGCTCGACGGCCAGCAGAGGATACTGTCTATCTGTAAATATGTTGCTGGTGAATTTGCCGTAGCATCCGATGTGTTCCCGACAGATCTGCCCCAGGATTTTTACAACCTTCAGGCAAATATGCGCGACATCGCACAGAAGATCCTTGACTATGAACTGGAAGTCTATGTGTGCAGGGGGACGCCTTCGGAAAAACTCAGGTGGTTCCACCGCATCAACATCTGCGGAGAGCCGCTGAACGAGCAGGAATTGAGAAATTCTTCTTACACAGGAAAATGGCTTTCCGACGCAAAGGCCCGTTTCTCTTCCAAAGGTGGCAGAGGTGTCCGCCTCGCCGATGAGAACCCGAACAATGGAGCATCTGAGCCTCTCCTGAACGGATCGTGGAACAGGCAGGAATATCTTGAAACAGCTCTTCTTTGGGCTGCAAGGCACGAGGGGCATGAAGGAAAAGGGGCCATTGAACAGTATATGCTGGATCATTTCGCCGATAGCGACGCTTCCGGCCTTTGGCAGTATTTTTCCACGGTCATTGAATGGGTCAGGGGCAAGTTCACCGATTATAATAAAGCGTTGAAGGGTATCGACTGGGGACTTGTTTATGAGCGCTATCAGAATGGAGACCTGAGCGGGAATATAATCTCTAAAGGCGCCAATGAGATATCAGACAGGATAAAGGAGCTCATTGAGGATGATGAGGTCACTGCGAAGATGAAAGGCATATACTTGTATATTATCTACGGGGAGGAGAAGTATCTTCAGATACGGCAGTTCGACGAAAAGACCGCAAAGATTGTTTATGAAAAACAGAACCACCAGTGCCCGTACTGCCTGAAGAACGGGATCACGAAACAGTATGCTTTCAAAGAGATGCAGGCGGATCACATTATGCCGTGGAGCAAAGGCGGCAAGACTGTCGAAGCGAACTGCCAGATGCTCTGCAATTACCATAACAGCAGCAAGGGGAACGCTTGGTAAGAAAAGACAATGATTATAAATGGAGTTATGGTCAGGGTTAGGCATTGCCGTCAACCCTGACCTTTTTATATCTTT
>CADCPK010000305.1 GCA_902803215.1 uncultured Lachnospiraceae bacterium | reverse complement strand
TGATACTAATGTAGTAGCTCTTCATGAAACAGCCCTGACTTCATGCTTAATCCTCCTTGTAGAAAAAAATGTACTGTTGCTTTACTGACATATATTATAAGTGCACATCGGTCAAAACTCTTTTCCATTAAAACTCATTTTGTTTATTCAAACGGCTTTTTTTAACCTCTTTCTATTTCAAGAGGAAACAAAAGGTGTTCATTTTTGACCTTCACAATTACAAGCATTTATATCTGTTTCGATCTTTCAACGCAAAACAGGTAACATTCTTCGCTGTTTGCCGCTAACCAATAGTCCACTTCGTGGGCTATCAGGTTAAATCAGTCTTTATTTCCGATAGCGGTTTCGAAATCTTTGATGCGTTCCTTCATCATCTTATCGAGCATTTCCTTGTTCGCCATGATCTTCGGAGCGCAGATGGCGCCGAAGCCCTGAATCTCGGTGGTATGCTCGCGAAGTCCTGCGAATGTTCCTCTTGCGCGTTTCTGCTGTGCTTCGGAGAATTCTACCTTGACAGCTCCGTCCTCGATGGAAAGCTGACCTTCGATACCGCAGATCGGGCACTCCACGGTGGTGGTGCCGGGCAGGATAGTGATGAGTCTCTGATGGCAGACCGGGCATACCTCTGCGGGCTTGCCTTCGGGCTTGAAGAATGTAACAGAGTCATCATTGTAACCATTTACGGTGCGTCTTCCAATTTCGTGCATATCATCGATCAGTTTCTGATCAAGATAGGGATTGCCGACAGTTCCCATGCAGTTTGCGTTATAGTTTGCCATCACCTTCATCATGGGCGGGAAGCCGAAGATATGCAGGGTGGCGGTTCCCATCGAAGTCCAGTTGTCTGTGGTCGCTCCGCCTATGGAGATGTAGGAAACTGTCCTCTTTTTGAATCTCTCCATCGGGAAATCGTCCGCATTGCCGGGCATCTCGCCTGTACGTCTCTTGTCAAGCACCCAGGTGATCGCAGAATAATCATGTCTGCAGGAGAAGCGGTCTACGAAGTCTTTGAACTGGCCTACCGGCTGAAGAGCATAAACGGGAGCTCCGAGGATGATGCAGTCTGCCCAGCGGACCTTGTCTTCAAGAACCGAAAAGTCATCTTTTCTTGCCTCGACGCAGAGATTATCCTTACCTTTTTCAAGCGCTTTTGAACATGCACCGCATCCTGTGCAGCGTCCGATGTTCAGACGAAGTGTGTTAATGAACTCAATGTGTGCATCCGGGTTGGCTTCGCGGGCACCAAACAGTGCTTCCTTAACAAGGATATCAGAGTTTGCGTTTTTCTTACCAAAAGAAATGCCTAGGATATTCATTCGTTTCCTCCTGTCTTGAATCTAATCTTTGTTTTTTGATGTGACTATCATATCAATGTATTCGTGGTGTCGCTTCTATATACCATATGCCTTTATTAAATCATGTGACGTATTTTCCGGAAAGTGAAAAAAAGCAGGTCAAAATCGGGTTCCCGATTTTGACCTGCCGGGAAACACAGGGGGACGGTCCTTTTGTGTTCGCACGCACAGGCGGGAAGGTGCACGTAGTGCTCCTCCCCACCTGTGTGCGAACACAAAAGGACCGTCCCCCTGTGTTTCCTTTCAGCAAGGCTGCAGCACATCCCAGTGCTCAGCGAGCTTGCCGTCCTGCAGACGGTAGATGTCCACGACGCGGCAGTTGGTCGTTCCGTCCGGCCGCACGTTCTTCAGATAAACCGCCACCATATCATCCTCAGCGATCAGCATCTTTATGTCCAGCTTGAACTCGGGATGCTCGACAAATTTGTCGGCGAACGCTGCCTTGAGCGCTTCTCTTCCCTGGCCTACGCCCGGATTGTGCTGAATGTAGTCCTCGCGGACATACTTGTCGGCGGACTCGATGATGTGCTCGTTAAAAAACTCCTTATAAAAAGCCTTGATTACTTCTTTGTTTGTCATGGCATGATCTCCTATTGTATTTATTCAGGCAAGACAGGGGACGAGAATCGTCCCCTCTCTCGTCCCCTGTCTTGCCGGGCCGGTATTTTTATTTCTTACTTCCCGCAGCCCTCACAGCGGAGATAACGACATTCCCTTTGATCTCGGAAACAGGCGCTCCTCTGGAGCAGTCACACACGATGCTGTTGAAGCCCTGAAGCATCGGGCCGTAAGCATCCGCATGGCCGAACTGCTGGATCAGCTTAACTGCAGTGTTGCCCACGTTCAGGTCGGGCCAGATGAGGACGTTAGCCTTACCTGCCACCTTGCTCTCGCGGTTGACCTTCTTAGCGGCAACTGCCGGAACGATAGCGGCGTCGAGCTGGAACTCACCGTCGATCGCCAGATCCGGACGCAGCTCATTTGCGATCCTCAGACCTTCCTTGACCTTGTCGATCAGCTCGCCTGTGCCGCTGCCCAATGTAGAGTAGCTGACCATAGCGCATCTGGGCTCCCAGCCGAGAAGCTCTTTAACGGTATCGCAGGCGGAGATGGCGATACTCGCCAGCTGCTTCGGATTCGGGTTGGTGCAGACTGCACTGTCGCCGATCGCCAGAAGCGATCCTTCGGAGCCCTGATATCCGGGGATATCGGCAAGTCCGATACTGGAAACGGTGCTGATGCCGGGCTTAAGGCCGATCATCATCTGTCCTGCCAGAAGCACGTCGCCTGTGGTGTTGTCGATGCCGGCGAATGTAACGTCCGCCTCGCCGACCTTCTGCATAGCCATCGCAAAATACAGCGGATCCTGCATTCTGCGGCCGAGAGCCTTTGCCTTAAGCATGGTATCCTCTCTTGCCACATATGCCTCGATGACTTTGTTCTTGTACTCTTCATCGTTGATATCAACGAAGGTGAATACGGAAGGATCATATCCTCTCTCTTCCGCCAGCTTTTTCAGCTCTGCGGCATCGCCTACCAGTACCGGAATGATGTATCCGTCTTTGCCGGTCTCATAAGCAGCCTGCATCATCTTTTCGTTGGTTGCTTCGGGGAACGCCACCTTCTGCAGGTTCTCTTTCGCTTTTGCGTAAATGCTGTCAAGTACGCTCATTGGAGTTTATCCTCTTTCTTTCTATAAATAAACCTTACCGTCCGTAAATTACATCTCTGCCTCTACAGCATCCACAAGTTCAGCTACGGTATTGCATGCAGCCGCGTCCTGAAGAGCGACCATAGCGTCAAGCTCGTTCTCGATCTCGGATACCAGAGCAACCATCTGTACGGAAGCGCCCTTAAGGTCATCCTTAAAGCTTGTCTCAAGAGTAACTTCTCCTTTGTTCTTTCCATAAGAGATCTCTACCAGTTCGATTACCTTTGCTTCAAGTTCTTTTCTGTCCATTTTTGTTCTCCTTTAATTATGAAATATTAAGTTACCATTCACAGCCGAATTGCGCACTTGCTGCGCGATTGCGGCCTAAAAAAGTAAAGCATACAAGGGATTCGTCCCATCGCCGGAGGCGATTTGCATGGACGAATCCGTTACTATTCGCAGTCTTTGGACTGTGAATAGTAACAATATTAATATGAAATAAATTATTCTTCTACAAGATCAAATACAACTGTCTTATATCCGTCTCTCTGATAGATCGCCGCTTTGACATCTACCGGAAGCTGTCCCTTTGCAAGGATCTCCTGACGTTTTTTCTTGTTGATCCCACGGACAACACCGTTCAGACGGGAGCCTTCTTCCAGCTCGATCTCGCCGTAAGCAAATTTGCCGAGTGCCTTATATTCCGGTTTGGAGGAAAGCGGAGCCGGCATTACGATCGAATGCATTTTTGCTTTTCCGCTGATCTCTACCCATTCCATATCCCAGCAGCCGCAGCTGTTGCACGCATAGACAGGAGG
>CADCPK010000304.1 GCA_902803215.1 uncultured Lachnospiraceae bacterium | reverse complement strand
GAGATTGCCATACCTACTGCCGCAGAGATGCCCTGGCCCAGAGAACCGCTGGACATATCGACGCCCGGAATGTGCTTCATATCCGGATGTCCCTGAAGATATGATCCGAGTTTTCGAAGGGTTTTGAGGTCTTCCTTCGGGAAGTAACCGCGCTCTGCCAGTACCGAATAGTAGCCCGGTGCTGTGTGTCCTTTGGAAAGGACGAAGCGGTCACGGTTCGGGTCTTTCGGATTCTTCGGATCGATGTTCATCTCTGCAAAGTACAAATAAGTGAATACTTCGGTCGCGGAAAGGGATCCGCCCGGATGTCCTGCGCCTGCAGAATGGACTGCAGTCACGATATCCTTGCGGACTTCGTTTGCTATTTTCTGAAGCTCTAACTTGTCCATAATATATCTCCTTATCGATTATTCACCAAACACTGCGATGTAATCTTTTTTGAATTTCTCGATGCCGGCATCTGTCAGCGGATGATGGGTCATCTGCTCAAGTACCTTGTAAGGAACGGTAGCGATATCAGCGCCTGCCAGAGCACACTGGGTTACATGTACAGGATGACGTACGCTTGCTGCGATGATCTCGGTCTCGATGCCTGCCACTGCAAACATCTCTGCGATCTCGCTGATGAGCTCTACACCGTCTGTGGAGATGTCGTCAAGACGGCCAAGGAACGGAGAAACGTATGTAGCGCCTGCTCTTGCAGCCAGAAGAGCCTGGTTAGCTGTGAAAATAAGGGTAACGTTGGTTTTGATTCCTTCTGCAGTAAGAACCTTGACTGCCTTCAGACCTTCAACAGTCATCGGGATCTTAACGATCATGTTCGGATGGATCTTTGCGATCTCGCGTCCTTCACGGATCATTCCTTCTGCGTCTGTCGTGGTCGCTTTTACTTCACCGCTGATCGGTCCGTCAACGATACTTGTGATCTCTTTGATTACTTCATTAAAATCTCTGCCTTCTTTTGCGATCAGCGACGGGTTTGTCGTAACACCGCAGATAATGCCCATGTCATTTGCAGCTTTAATGTCTGCTACATTAGCTGTGTCGATAAAAAATCTCATTTCAGTTACCCTCCTTAGATAAGTCATGAAGCAAATTACATAGATGGTTGTATTATAGCATAACCTAAAATAATCTGCAATGGGTGAACCCAGAGACGGTTCTTCGTTCCAAGGGTGAAACAGAGGGACGGTTCCTCATTCCACCCTTGGAACGAGGAACCGTCCCTCTGTTTCACAGCTCCACCCTTCCCTCAAGCGCGCGGAGCAGGGTGACCTCGTCGATATACTCCAGGTCGCCGCCCACCGGTACGCCGCTGGCTATGCGGCTCACCTTGATGCCGGATGGTTTGATGAGCTTGCTCAGGTACATGGCTGTGGTCTCGCCCTCCAGGCTGGAGTTGGTGGCGATGATCACTTCGCGAACATCTTCGTTCTGCAGCCTGACCATGAGTTCCTTCAATTTTATATCATCCGGGCCGATGCCCAGCATTGGAGAAATCGCGCCATGGAGCACATGATAAACGCCATCGTACTTGCCCGTCTTTTCGTAGGCAGCCAGATCACGGGTGTTTTCCACCACCATGATCGTGTGGTGATCCCGGTTATCATTGGCGCAGATCGGGCAAAGCTCACGGTCTGTGAGGGTGCAGCAGCTTTTGCAGTAGCGTATATTCTGTTTTGCATCCCGAATGGATGCAGTGAGCTGTTCCACCTGGTCCGCAGGCATGCTCACGATGTGGAACGCCAGCCGCTGTGCCGACTTGGCTCCTATCCCCGGCAGATGCGAAAGCTGCTCGATCAGCTTATTGATATGTGTGCTGTAATAATCCATCAGAAAGGAAAGCCTCCGCCGAGGCCGCCAAGGCCACCGAGACCGCCGGCGAGCTTGCTCATAACCGCCTGGGATTCTTCTTCCATCTTACGGAGCGCTTCATTGGTCGCGGCGACGATCAGATCCTCGAGCATCTCAATATCATCGGGATCCACCACTTCTTCCGACAGCTTGACCTTAGTCACCTCGCGCTTGCCCGTGACCGTCACTTCGACAGCTCCGCCGCCTGCAGCCGCAGTAAATTCCTTCTCTTCCAGAGCCTTCTGGTTTTCTTCCATCTGCTTCTGCATCTTCTGGGCCTGCTTCATCAGATTGTTCATGTTCCCCGGCATGCCCATGCCGCCGTATCCGCCTCTTTTTGCCATATATTTTCCTCCTTAGTTCTTTGCTTGCAGTATTTTGCCTTATTATATATAATCGGAAAAAATGAGTCAATGGGGACGTTTCTTTCTGACTCATTTTTGCTCGCAAAATGAGTCAGAAAGAAACGTCCCCATTGACTCATTTCACTCCTCCACATCAATATTCATATGTATATTCTGCAGCGCCTCATCCACCGTCAGCGCCGCGAGGTTCCCGGCTTTTTGGTCGTCGCCGGCGATCAGGCGGATCTCGGCGGTCTTTCCGGTTCTTCTTTGAATGATGGATTGCAGCTGTTTGATATCTTCCTCGTTGTTCTCCCGCGATCTGCTGATAAGATCGTTTGCGGGAAGAAGCACGTAGAGCACGTTCTCGCCGGTCGATCCGTCATAGGAGGGCCGGGCAGTTTTCAGGACCTCGTGGAGAATTCCCCTCGTCTGCCCCGCAATCGCAGGCCACTCGGAAACGATCCTCTGCAGATCCTCGGGCGCCGCATAGACGGGCTCGGGCTTTTTCTTCTGCACGGCAGCGGCCTGCTGCCCCGGCTGCGGAACATAGACCTGCGTGGGCGCCTCCTCGATCTTCCGCTCCAGAACGCGGATCCTGTCGAGAAGCGAATCCAAATTCGTCTCCATCTGCGGGCGGCACAGCTTGATCATCGCGACTTCCACGAGCACTCTCTTCTGCGTAGCAAATCTGATCTGCCCCGAAAGCTCCGACAGCACACGGATGTAGCGCATCAGCGTATCCTCGTCGATCATCCCGCTCTCTTCTATAAGAAGCTTCAGGTTTTCACTCGACATATCCACGACAGCTTCGGGATCATCCGATGTCTTTACCATCAACAGATTGCGAAGATACCAGGTGAAATCCGACACAAACTGCGTGAGCTCACGCCCGGCTGTCACGATCTCGCCCAAAATCTTCATCACGCCGCCGGCATTTCCGTTTAAGATCTCGCGCAGCATGCGGCTGAAGACCTCCGTATCCACGGCTCCCAGGACGTCCAGCACATTGTCATATGTCAATTTCTGTCCCAGATAAAAAGCGATGCACTGATCGAGCAGACTTAGCGCATCACGCATGGACCCGTCGCCTGCCTTTGCCACATACTGCACGGCTCTCTCCTCGGCCTCGACGCCTTCCTGCTGCAGAAGGTCGCTGAGTCTGGCCGCGATCGTGTCATTTGTAATTCGATGAAAATCATAGCGCTGGCATCTCGAAAGGATCGTCACCGGAATTTTGTGCGCTTCGGTCGTCGCCAGGATGAAGATCACGTAGGAAGGCGGCTCCTCCAGCGTTTTGAGCAGCGCATTGAAGGCGCCCGCCGAAAGCATGTGCACCTCATCGATGATATACACTTTATAGTTTCCTTCGGTCGGACGATACGCCACTTCTTCCCTGATCTCTCTGATATTGTCGACACCGTTGTTCGAAGCGGCATCGATCTCGATCACATTCATCGACGTGCCCGCAAGGATCGACTTGCACGTGGGGCATTCGTTACAGGGACTCCCGTTGACAGGGTTCTCGCAGTTGACCGCACGTGCCACGATCTTGGCCACCGAGGTTTTTCCCGTACCCCGCGTCCCGCAGAACAGATAGGCATGGCCGACACGCCCGGCCTTGATCTGGTTGCGCAGTGTCGTCACGATGTGATCCTGTCCTTTTACGTCGTCAAAATTGGTTGGCCTGAATTTTCTGTAAAGAGCCTGATAGCTCATAAGTCATCTCCATTTCCTAAGGGGGGCGCTTTGGCATAGTTAAGGCAGGTGCCTGCACGAAAAGTATTCGCGCAGGTGCCTGCCATCCCTTTTATCAGTCGCCGAAGCTGATACCGATTGCTTTTGCTGCTTTTACAGTCTGGTCCTTCTCGGAAACCATCTTGAGCTTGCCTGCGCACTCCGCAAGCGGAACTCTCTTGATCTTGTTGTTTACGATACCGATCATCACGCCGTATTCCCCATCGAGGATCGCTTCTGCGGCGCCGGCACCGAGTCTGGTGGAAAGTACGCGGTCGTACGGACACGGCACGCCGCCTCTCTGGGTGTGGCCGGGAACGGTGATACGCACTTCACTTCCGGTTTCTTTAAAGATGCGCTCTGCGATCTCGTAGGAAACCGACGGATATTTCTTTGCTCTGGCTTCGAGTTTTTCTTTGTATTTCTTCTTGGAAAGTTTTGCATCCTCTTTGGAGATAGCACCTTCTGCTACTGCGAGGATCGTAAATCTCTTTCCTGCTTTGTTACGTTTTTCGATTGCTCCGACGATCTTCTTGATATCGTACGGAATCTCCGGGATCAGGATGATATCGGCACCGCCTGCAAGGCCTGCGTGAAGCGTAAGCGCTCCGACTTTGTGGCCCATAACTTCCACGATAAAGACACGTCCGTGGGAAGCTGCTGTGGTGTGGATGCAGTCGATGGCGTTTGTAGCGATGTCAACAGCACTCTGGAAACCAAATGTCATGTCGGTTCCCCAGATATCGTTGTCGATCGTCTTCGGAAGATGAATGATATTGAGGCCTTCTTCGCGGAGAAGGTTTGCGGTCTTCTGGGTTCCGTTTCCTCCGAGGATAACCAGGCAGTCAAGGCAAAGTTTGTAATATGTCTGCTTCATGGCTTCAACTTTGTCGAGACCCTTCTCATCCGGCACGCGCATCAGCTTGAACGGCTGACGGGATGTTCCGATGATCGTTCCGCCCTGGGTAAGAATACCCGAGAAGTCTCTGGATGAAAGCAGGCGGTATTTGCCGTAGATGAGGCCTTTATAGCCATCCTCAAAGCCATAGACTTCCATCTCGTCGAGAGCATTGGCAAGTCCTTTGACTACGCCTCGCATGGTAGCGTTGAGTGCCTGACAGTCGCCGCCGCTGGTCAGGAGTCCGATTCTTTTTATCATTTGTACCCTCCATTTCTATGCTGTTTTGCATATAGATTACTGTGCAGCCCGGCGGAAAACAGGCATTTGTCCCCGCTCTGCCGTATACATACGGTTCCATACCTGCCGTCAGGATTTCCCGGAACCGTCCCATAGTAAATAGTATATAATAATCTGTGGATTTATACAATGGTTTTGTGCGCTTTTCCGGAATTTGTGAAACAGGGGACGTTTCTCTCTGAGTCAATGGGGACGTTTCTCTCATTTTTGCGAGCAAAAATGAGAGAAACGTCCCCATTGACTCAGAGAGAAACGTCCCCTGTTTCACATCACAAGTTCATATTTCGTTACACTTATAACAGCATCTCTGTCGCACGCGAAGAATATGCCGTCGCTGCTCAGCTCCGTACCGATCGTCGCCGTCATTACTTTGCTTCCGCCATTGATAAAAACTTCCATGCTGTACCGGTCCAGAATGATGCGGAACCGAATCTGCCCATCCTGCATCTGCACCTGTGCTCTTCGCTGATGGATCACAGCACGTCTTGAGCCGGCAAATTTACGGTCTATCTTTACAATAGATTCATAGGGCCGATAGCTTATCTTTGTATGAAATTCTTTATCTGCGGCAAGTGAGATCGTAAATTTGTTGAACAGCTTTGCTCCTTCAGGGCAGGAAACAACGACTTCCATATCCAGACATCTGCCCGATATCCCCGGAAGCGCCAGTCCATCGGTAACAGTTTCCGGCTTAACAAATACCGTATCCAGTGCCCGGTTTCCTTTCAGAAGGGCCTGACTGTATTCCACCTTGTTTCGCCGATATTTCTCCAGCTCCCGGATGGGATACTGATACAGCTTTCCGTCTATTATCCGCAGTTCTCTCGGAAGAGACATCTGCCCGAACCAGGGGTCTCTCGGTTCTCGTACTCCGATCGTATCCCAGTTCTGCATCCACCCGATCATGATCCTGCGTCCGTCAGGAGAAAGAATCGTCTGCATCGCGTAAAAATCTATGCCATAGTCAACAGCCTGATTCGTTTCCTCCGTAAAAGTTTCCGCGCACGGATCATAATCGCCGATCAGGCATAACGTCCCGTTTCCGTTATGATACTCGAATCCCTCCGGAAGCATATCCTGTGGACTGACCAGCAGGACACTTTTTCCGTCCAGTTCAAAGAAATCCGGGCACTCCCACATTTTTCCGAACCTGTTGAAATTCTGAGCAAATACTTTGTGAAATTCCCAATGAAACGCATCGTTGCTCCTGTAAAGAAGGAGCTGTCCGCTTCCGTCGGCAGGCCGGTTGGCAACCAGCATCCTGTATGTACCATCTTCTATTTTCCGGATCTTCGGATCACGGAAATCCTCAAGGCTTCCGCCCTCAGGGATCATTTCGGATGAGATAACCGGGTTTCCTTCATATTTTACATAATCAAGACCGTCGCCCACAGCCAGGCATTGTGTCTGTCTGACTGTCTTTTTCCCTTTTTCCTCATATGTCTCAGCCACACCGGTATAAACCAGCAGCTGTCGTCCATCCGGAAGCTCTACAGCGCTGCCCGAGAACACGCCTGCCTTATCATATTTTTCATCCGGAGCAAGCGCCGCGGGTAAATATGTCCAGCGGAGGAAATCCGGGCTGACAGCATGCCCCCAATGCATCGGTCCCCAATAAGAATTATAGGGGTAGTACTGATAAAACAGATGATATTGTCCCTGATAAAAAGAAAAACCGTTCGGATCATTCATCCATCCGACCCTGGGAGAAAGGTGAAAAAGCGGCCTCTGCTCTTCCGAAATGCTTTTTTCCCGCATTTCCTCTGTATCTCTGGCCTCTTGCAGTGCCGTGCTAATCATATTAATTCTCCGATCTGTTTAAAAGTATTACATGGCCCCACAGACCGTTCAGGATCTGCAGGGCCATGCGCTCAAGTCAAACGTAACCGGCAATCCACTTCGCTGCTCGCCGGTTACTGACAGCCCACTCCGTGGGCTGCCGGTTATCTTTTCAGATGTAAGAAGCAGATGATCCTGCTTTATTCTGCATAGAATTCATCCAGATACTTCTGATAGATTCCAAGGTACTCTTCCAAACCGTATGCTTCAACCTGTGCAATATACTCGTTCCAGGAATCGTCGGTTATACCGTCTCTGATAAACGCGGACTTGCTGGAATTGATGTAAGAAATCAGATCCGGCTGGATATAGGTCAGTTCATCGGTATCCTCAGCGGTCATCAGCACCTTCGGATATACATAATCATGGATCATATACGGAGTAAAATACTCTTTGATCCAGTCCAGACGATACTGTGCATCATCCGGGCATGTTACATACACACCATAGTACTCATCCAGGATCGCCAGCGGGCCGCTTACACATTCCGCTTCACGAACTTCAACGGGAGAAGCGTCACCAAGCGGTGCATGCTGAAGCATCTTCTCTCCGTTCTCGTTTTCTCCAAGAACAAAGATATCAAAATCATCGTCTTCGCCGTAGGTTCCCCAGTTATTCTGCGGAGACTGGAACGGATCATACATCTTGTCCATCCATGCGCACAGCAGTTCGGGATCGTCGCAGACTCCTGTAATAACGCAGCGGCCGCGATCAAATCCGGAAGTAAAGGATCCGTTCTGCGGTGTCACGCTTCTGCAGTCAGCCTCAAGCGGTGATAACGGAATATAATCTTCAAGGTTGTCGATATTGGCAATATCCCATGTGAAGCAGACGCCATAACGGTGGGATTTTCCTTTTGCAACATAGGTAGACCAGTCCTGAGTGAAGCATTCGGGATCGATCAGTCCCTCATCGTATAGTTTGTGGAGCCATTCGAGACCTGCTCTGAAGCTGTCTGTTACTGCAGTACAGATGACCTCTTTGTCATCATTAACCGCAATGTGATTGCCCATATCAACATCGCCGATACCGTCGCCGAAGCCATTGATCAGGATGTTCAGGTCATTGTCGTTAACGATACAGGAGATCGGGATGATGGAGCCTTCGATACCGAACTCTTTCTGCAGCTCTGCCTCATTGTCTTTGAAGGCAATCATTGTCTGCTCAAATTCATCTATGGTCTCGGGGACTTCCAGTCCAAGGAAATCGAGCCATTTCTTGTTGATATAGCTCATATTGTTTCCGACAGTCTGGATTGCAGTCTTCTCAGAACCAAGCTGCTCTATCCACGGAAGTGCCCAGATGTGGCCTTCCTCGTCCTCACACATGGTTCTGTACTCGGGATATGCATCAAAGACCGCTTTCAGATTGGGCATATACTCATCAATGTAATCTTCCAGTTCAAGGAGTATTCCCTGATCGGCATAGCGAAGCAGGTCGCTGTCACTGAAGCTGGCGTTCCAGATGAAATCGGTAAGGGATTTGACATTCGCCATGTTCAATCCGATCTTGTCTGCCCACTGATCGGATGAGATCGCGGTCCATTCGATATGTACGTTCGTCTCTTCCTCAAGGCGTTTAAAGATAGTACGGTTGTTGGGTTCTTCCTCTGTACCGGACGGATAACTGATCATGCCGGTAAAGGTAGCGGTTTCTTCCAGCGGGAACGTATATTCGTCAGCGCATGCTGCAGAAGCCAGCATACCTGACACTAACGTTGCGGCCAGCATTGCGGTTGCAATTCTTCTTGTTCTCATAGAATCCTCCTTATGAATGAAAAATGAACACTCCGTTTACTCATCACTCGAAATTTACAATCAACACTTCAGAGCTCGCATTCCCATCAGCCTTTTACCGAACCGGCCATGATACCGGAATCAAAGTATTTCTGGAAGAACGGATACATAAACATTAACGGAAAGCTGGAAATGATGATCGTTGCATATTTCAGCAGCTCTGCAAGCTGAGCCCTCTGCGCCGTACTCTGCATGTCTGCGATCATACCTGCCTCAGGCTGGTTCTGAATAAGGATAGCACGCATTACCAGCTGCAGCGGCTGCTTGGCTGTTGAATTCAGATAGATCATTGCATCAAAATAGCTGTTCCACATTCCGACGAACTGCCAAAGTGCAAGCACTGCGATGATAGGTGTACACACCGGCAACAGGATCTTGAAATTAAATGTCAGTTCATTTGCCCCGTCAACATCGGCTGCCTCACGCAGCTCTACCGGTATGCCTCTGTAATAGGTTCTGGCAATCGTCATATTCCAGACACTGAATGCTCCCGGAAGAATAACCGCCCACATGGAATCCAGCATACCCAGACTGCTGATCAGCAAGTAAGTCGGGATCAGACCGCCGCCGAAGAACATCGTGATCATGAACAGTGTGTTAAAAAAGCCCCTGCCTTTAAAGTCTTCTCTGGACATGGGATATGCGCACAGCATCGTGATCAGAACCGAAAGGAATGTAAACAGCAGGGAATAGATCATAGCGTTCTTGAAACCCACCCAGATCTGTGTATTTCCCATGACACGTTCATATGCCGTAAGTGTCCATTTTTCCAGATCAAACACGATACCTCTGTTCTGGAGAGTGATGGGATCCATAAACGATGCAATGATGATATAGATTACCGGAACGACAATAGCCAGGACAAAAAGTCCAAGAAGAACATATCCGCCTATCAAAAAAGCTTTATCGCCGGCTGAATATCTGGAAAATCTTGATTTCTTCTTTTCCATCTTTTCTCCTCTCCTTATAAACCCTGACCTTCATTCATTCTCTTCACGATCTGGTTTACCGCTATCAGGAATATTACATTGATAACCGTGTTAAACAAACCAACCGCTGTTGAAAAACTGTAGTCTCCGCTCAGAAGACCCTTCTTGTAAACGTAGGTTGCAATAATTTCCGACGATGCAAGGTTAAGGTCTGTCTGAAGTGCATAAGCTTTTTCAAAGCCGATACTCATGATATTTCCTGCCTGCAGAATAAACTGTATGACGACCATATCCTTAATGGCAGGCCACTCTACGGTTTTGATCTGCTGGAAGATGTTTGCTCCATCGATCTGAGCAGCTTCCTTGAGTTCTTTACTCGCATTTGAAAGTGTTGCGGTATACATGATGGATGCCCATCCTGCTCCCTGCCAGATACCGCTTATGATGTAGATCGGCCGAAAAGCCGCAGGTATCGTAAGGAAGTTGATGCTGGTTCCCATCATCATATTCAAAGGTCCTGTTACAGAAAGCAGAATACGGACCATACCGCAAAGTACGATGACCGAAATGAAATTCGGCATATAGAGTACGAGCTGTATACGCTGCTTGATCTTTGCGCTCTCAATCCTGTTGAGCAGGAGTGCAAGAATGATCGGTACCGGGAAACCGAAAAGCAAGCCAAATATACTCAGTTTCAGCGTGTTTGCCAGATATCTCAGAAAGTCCGGCGAAGAAAGAAACTGTTCAAAATATTTAAAGCCTACCCATTTGCTTCCCAATATTCCTTTGATAGGATTGTACTTTTGAAAAGCGATAAGGATGCCGCCCATCGGCCCATATTTGAAGATAAGTGTCAGCACCAGGGCCGGTCCCAGGAAGAGCACGTACAACTGCCAATGCTGCTTTAAATAGAGCAAAGCATTGTGAACACCTCCGGACGATCCATTTCGGGCTGCGGTTTGCTTTTTACTACCCATTTTTGCTCCTTTCCATAATACGTAAGAGAGATGTGATAGAAACTGTTCGAACATTTTACATTTGCACAATCTTTCTCAGCTTTGGCAAAATGAGCATAGCATGGTTTCCCGTTTGTGTCAATATAAAAAGTGTGCATATGCACCATTAATTTTTTACATATGTACAACCATTGCCGCCTTTTTCGTTATGGCTCACCCGTTATCATTTTACATTTTTGCGCATCAATTTGACATTTACACATTTTAATGCTATTATAGTAAAAAAATATATAAGGAGATAATCATGGCAGACCGTGTGACTATTCAGGATATTGCAGATGCTTTAGGCCTTTCCCGCAACACAGTGTCTAAAGCCATCAATAATACAGGTGTTCTTGCGGAAGCAACAAAAGAAAGAATACTGCAGAAAGCAATGGAGATGGGATATAAGACGTTTGCTTATGCAAATGCACAAAGAGAGAACGAATCCTTTTCTCCCGGTCCCTCCCCGGTTCAGGTTGCGGACAGTTCCAAAAATACAATCGCCCTGTTTACAGGTATGTATCTGGATAACTCCCATTTTTCTTCCACGATGCTGGACAAATTTCAATATGAAATATCACTTCTCGGATACAGCCTGACAATACATCGCATCATGCCCGAGGATTTCGAACAGCTGAAGCTCCCGCTCTCCTTTAACATCGAGCATACAGCCGCCATCCTCTGTGTGGAAGTATTTAATCATCCCTATTGCAGTATGCTGTGTGATCTTGGATTACCGCTCCTGCTCGTAGACGCTCCATTCAGCACGTACATTTCCCCACTGCCCGCGGACCTTCTTCTTATGGAGAATACCTCAGGAATCTCGCGGATCATCAAGGCCGCCAGGGAAAAGGGAATAACCAATATCGGTTTCATCGGGCAGCCAACCCACTGTCGTTCTTTTTTTGAACGTTTTTTGGCTTTCCATCAGGCAATGTATCTGTACTCGCTTCCGACTCAGGAATGCTATTGTCTCACCGAGATCCATCCGCACGGGGCGACATACAGGGATTATCTGCGGGATCATATAGGAAAAATGGAAAAACTGCCCGAATTGTTTATCTGCGCAAATGACTTTGTTGCGATAGATGTGCTGATCATTTTCAGAGAAATGGGCATCTCCTGCCCTGAAGATATACTGATTACAGGCTTTGACGATTCCGCTGAATCAAGAGTTGTCACGCCATCGCTGACCACCTGTCATATCCATAGTCAGATCATGGGCCTTTCAGCCGTAAGGCTGCTCATTGAGCGCATCCGTCAGCCTAATCTGAACTACAGAACCGTACATACCGAAACAAGCCTGATCTATCGTGAATCAACCGGAGGAGAATTTGGCAATGCGTAATTTTTTAGATCCTGAAAGCCCGGTCCTTCAGTTCATAACCAAAATCGTTTACAGTGTCTGGCTGAACATTCTTTGGTTCATATGCTGTATACCCATCGTCACGATCGGGCCCGCAACGACCGCTTTGTTCTACACATGCCAGAAAATGGCCAGGGACGAGGATGGATACATCACCCGTTCCTTCTTCCACTCCTTCAGGCAGAACCTTAAACAGGGAATGATCATCGGAGTGATCATGACTGTTATCGGGGGATTTCTATGCTTCGACGGCTATGTGCTCTATCGGCTTTATAAAACGTCTCCCTTCTGGGCGATCGTAACCGCAGTCTTCCTGGTTGCCTGCGCGGCATGGGTTCTTGTGTCAATGTGGATCTATCCGCTCCTTGCGCATTTTGACAATACAACTATCGCCATGTTCAAAAATTCGATCATGCTGGGAATGCGTTTCCTTGTCTGCAGCGTGATCATGGCGGCTGTTTACGTCATCATGGCACTTCTCGTCATCAACGTGATGACACCTCTCATCATTTTTGGGATGGGGACATGTGCGTTTATTAATTCTCTTTTGCTGAAGAATATACTGATTCAGTGTGAAGAAAAAGCATTAGGACAGGATGAAGACAGTTCATCAGATGTGTCTGAAGATGGCTTAACAGAGCAGGTCGGAGATAATTCCGACGACTTCTCTGCAGATAGTACATCCGCCCGGTATGAAACGTCGGCAGACGAAACAGTGTACGGAGAAGAGAAAAAGTCATGAACAGGGCAGGGATATTCAACCGAAAGGAATTGCGGGAGCTGAAAGGCAGTGCAAAAATCAGGTATATCTGGGATTATTATAAGCTTCCTCTCTTTCTGCTGTTTATTGTAATATACACGGTGTCTTACCTGATCTGGCGAGGCGCAACTGCCGATTTTCCGCAGCTGTATCTGGCATATGTCAATGTCGAAGCCGGCTCCGTCCTGGATCAACAGCTTACGGAAGGCTTCATAGAGTATCTGCAGCCCGATGAAAAAAACAGCGTTGTGAAAACACTCCAAAATCTCGTTCTTACAGAAAACCTTCGCGAGACCGACGGAGCATATATACATGCATCACAGGTTAAGATCCTGTCCGCGATTGATAATCAGCAGCTTGATGTTGTCCTGATGAACCGTGAAGCTTTTGATGCCTTTTCTCAGAATGGCCTGCTTATCGATCTTGGGAACTTTATCAAGGATCATGATCTGTCATCTTTGGAGCCATATTTGGTAGAAAATATTGAAATTCTGTCAGATAATGCCGACGAGGTCATCGCAGATCCTTCTGTAGAATACCGGTCTGAAACCAAGTCATATCCCATGGGCCTTGAGGCAGACCGATTTACCTTCTTTAAAGAAGCCGGATTTTCGGATCATGTTTACCTTGGGGTCATAGCAAATACACCGCGTGCTGACAATGTTGCTGCATTTCTTTCCTATCTGGGATGAAGCAGGGGGACGTTTCTCTCTGAGTAAATGAGTAAATGGGGACGTTTCTCTCTGACTCATTTTTGCGAGCAAAAATGAGTCAGAGAGAAACGTCCCCATTTACTCATTTACTCAGAGAGAAACGTCCCCTTTTTTATCAGATCAGCATCCTGAACATCTCAACAACCTGCTCCAGAGTAGCCTCGCGCGGATTGCCCGGATAGCAGGCATCTGCAAGAGCGTCTTTGGCAAGGATCTCAAGATCTTCTTCTTTGATGCGGTCGTTCTTTGCGGGAATTCCTACATCTGCGGAGAGCTTTCTGACTGCATCGATGGCAGCCTGACGATACTCTTCCTGAGACATCTGATCGACGCCTTCAACGCCCATAGCTCTGGCGATCTCTCTGTAGCGCTCGCCGGAATACTCTTTGTTGAATTCCATGGAGATCGGAAGAAGCATAGCGCAGGCAACACCGTGCGGTGTGTCATAATGTGCGCTCAGGGTATGAGCCATAGCGTGGTCAATGCCAAGACCTACGTTGGAGAAGCCCATGCCGGCGATGTACTGGCCGAGAGCCATTCCTTCGCGGCCTTCTTTGGTGTTCTCAACAGCACCGCGCAGGTTCTTTGCGATAAGACGGATAGCTTCCAGATGGAACATATCGGTCATTTCCCATGCAGCTTTTGTGGTGTAGCCTTCGATCGCATGAGTAAGAGCGTCCATACCGGTTGCAGCGGTGAGGCCCTTCGGCATAGAAGCCATCATCTCGGGATCGACAACTGCGATGATCGGCATATCATGTGTGTCGACGCAGACGAATTTACGAACTTTCTCGACATCGGTGATAACGTAGTTGATGGTAACCTCTGCTGCCGTACCTGCCGTTGTCGGAACAGCGATGGTCGGAACGCAGGGATTCTTGGTGGGAGCTACGCCCTCAAGGCTGCGGACATCTTCGAACTCCGGATTGGTGATGATGATACCGATGGCCTTGGAGGTATCCATGGAAGAACCGCCGCCGATTGCGATGATATAGTCAGCGCCTGAAGCCTTGAAAGCCTTTACACCGTTCTGTACGTTCTCGATCGTCGGGTTCGGTTTGATATCGGAATAGATCTCATAAGGAAGACCTGCTTCGTCGAGAAGATCGGTGACCTTTGCGGTAACGCCGAATTTAACAAGATCAGGGTCAGAAGCGATGAAAGCTTTCTTGAAGCCATGTGCCTTGACTTCGGTCACGATTTCTTTGATCGCACCTGCGCCATGATAAGATGTTCCGTTGAGTGAAATTCTGTTTGCCATGGAAAATGACTCCTTTCGTATGCTTGAATGTAGAGCGACCGGGACACCCGCCGCTCAGCCTTTCCGGCTCTTTGACTATTATATAACAAAATCCGGCAGATAAAAAGACCGGAATTATGTTTTGAGAATAAAACAGGGGCCGGTTCCTCGCTCCGTTTTTCCGGAACGAGGAACCGGCCCCTGTTATACACAAAGCACATTTTTTTCGTTGTTATACCGTTTAACTACGGCCCCATGACCGGAGCCGGCGGGAGTCGAACCCACAACTACGCCTTAGAACGGAATTATATTTGCTGTCAGTGCTTTTCTTGTATGTCTGTATACTACCACATATATATTACTGTTTCTCGGAAAAAAAGTTGCGAACACACTTTTTCAGTGATCTCAGGCGGTTCCTCGTTCCTAAACCGGAACGAGGAACCGGCCCCGTTTTAACCGGCCTTGATCACTTTGTAGCGCTCACCGCCGATGACGCTCATCATGTTGGTGTACGGATCTGTCTCGCCGCTCATCACCTGTGAGAAGATTCTGGGTGTGCAGCCGGAAACCAGCGCCACGCCCTGCTCGTTCATACGAACGGGCTGCTGCTCGTTACGGGACTGTACATTCCAGAACACGACTTTCGGCAATTTGTAGCCATGCATTTTGTACAAAGCCTTGGCGTTCTCAAAGTTGCTGAGAGACGCATCCTTCGCACAGGAATCGAACTCCATGTCCGAGACAATGTACAGCGTAGTCGGCAGATCCTTCTGTGGTACATGGTTTATGACTGCGGCCTGCAGGATCAGCTCAAACACTGCCTGAAGGTTTGTGTTTGCGCACTCGTTGTACGAGCGGCAGAAACGAACCTTCTCTACAAGATCCTTGCCCTTGATCTCCACAAGCTGCGGTGTCATGGAGAAAGTAATAAAGTGGTTATGGAACGCGCCATGGTTACGCTCTGCGAAGTATATCGCCAGAGACTGAGCCACCGCAGCAGGCTGCGGACTGCCGTACCAGTACATGGAACCTGAGCCGTCCGCCACAACGATCGCGTTCTCGTTGTCAGTAAAGTCCTCCAGTGCGTTCCAGGTTACGTTCAGCGCGTCGCGTTCATTCTCACGCGCTTTGTATGCAGCAGTCACTATCTCGTATGGCATCAGTGTGCCTGTATGAAGCGTGGCCTCGCCGGACTTCACCTGTTCCATAAATGCCGTGTAACGCTCCTTGTCATTGCGCATAAACGCCTGACGGTACTTGAACATTGCCTTGGACGGCTGCTTCTCGTAATCGAAGGTGTAATCACGCTCACGCAGGTTGTTCTCTATGATGCGGATCTCTGCTCTGAGCGCAGACAGTGCCTTACGGTACTGCGCTTCGGTCATATCAAATGCACGGGCAAGCTGCTTTGCCTTACGAACAGCCTCCGCATTGGAAGCGTTCACAGAAGGCAGCCACTTGCCAAGCAGCGAAACCTCTTCACCGGACTCAAGCGCCTTTATGTCTGCCAGGAACTGCTGGTGCAGTACTTCCTCTGCCTCGCGGCATGCCGGGGTGTCCAGCAGGACAAGAATGTCATCCCAACGGCCATACTCCGCGATGAACGGAAGGTTACGCAGCAGAGACGGCTTCTCGTTCTCCGCCAGCCAATGGAGAATAGTACGGAATACCGAACGCTCGCCGAGGCCGCCGCGGATATCACGTGCGTAGAACAGGATCTTCATTGCCAGATCCGGATCTTCCGCGAAAGCACGCATGAAGCGGGTCTCGATCTCGGTGTCG